>JAYVRP010000027.1:0-2741 GCA_043776215.1 Rhodoferax sp.
AACTGGCGCACCGCGCCATTTGACTTGGCGGCGGAAAACAGAATGTTGGCATCCAGAAAAATTCGCACAGGCGCGCCAGCCTTCAATGTCACCGTTTGCCTTGAACCGCAGCCAGTTCGGCCTCGGCTGCATCAAACTCCTGCACGCGCTCAGGGGTGTACATCTCCAAAGGCAAGGTGACCGCCGGTCGCAGCAACAAGCCCTGCGGCGTGGTTTCCGCGATCAATTGATCGTTGGCCTTGAGGCCCATCGCCCGCCGCAACCTGGCAGGCAAGGTGACTATGCCGCGGCTATTCATGGTGAGGGTGGCTTGCATGAATGCAGTTTAGCGGATTTGCAGCAAAGTTGCGATCCAGCGACAGGCGGCCCATGGGGCCTCGCGTTCCGATGCCAGCGCGATGGCCGATGTGCTCAATGCCGACTTCGCGCTGGCCGAGAAGAACACGCTGGACCGTTGCCTGGACCATTTGGTGCAGCACAAAGACGAACTCTTCAAGTACCTGTGCCGACGCTGGGCAGAACGGTTCGGTGCCAAGTTCGACGTGCTCTTGTACGACCTCACCAGCACCTACTTCGAAAGCGATGTGCAACGGCCACCAGAGGATCTGCGCCAGTACGGCTACGTCGCCAGCCGGCAATGGGTGGCCTGCGTCGTCCTGCACCCGCAGCTCCACACCCGGCAGTGGGAATCCGACTGACGTTGCAAGGCGCGATGCCACGCGACGCCGTGCGCGCCCAGGATCTGTGTGCCGACCAGCAGGGCAACAGAGCAGCACGCGGCGGTGCGTTGCGATGCCGATGAGCGCCAGCGGTTGGAGCAGCTGTGCCGCTACATCACCCGACCCGCATTGGCCAACGAACGGGTACAGATCAACGCCGCCGGGCAGGTGGCTCAAACTCAAAACCCCCTGGCGCGATGGCACCATCCACATCGTGATGTCGCCGCTGGAGTTCATGCAGCACCTGGCGGCGCTGGTGCCGCGACCGCGGCTGCACCTGCTTCGCTTCCACGGGGTGCTCGCACCGACCGCGAAGCTGAGGGCACTGGTGGTGCCGCATGGCCCCGAGGAGGTCACTGGCAGGTCGGAGCTCACCGCGACCGAGCCAGGCTGCGCGCATGGCCGGTCGGCGCGCATCAACTGGGCCCGGCTGCTCAAGCGCGTTTTAGCTACGACGCAACTTGAGTACAAGTTAGTCTTCGCTGAAGCTTCGCTTTGAGATCGACCTGGAGCACTGCCCGAACTGCGGCGGCCAGCTCAAGAACATCGCCGCCATCCTGGATGCACCGGTAATTGAGCGGATCCTCACGAACCTCGGGCTGCAGGCCCGCGCACCGCCCCGGGTGCCGGTGCGCGGAGATTTTGAGCAGCCGGCGTGAAGGCGGCCCGGAACTCCGGGCTGCGAGGCGGAGCTGCGCCTGGCGCGGGTTGAGCCCGGTGAGGGGCCACGAAGCGTGCGGGTTTGCTCGATGTCCAAGCGATTTTCAGGTCCGGTCGCGGGGCCGCGGCTGCGCAGTGTGCGGCCGGCCAGCCCAAAACTCCCAAGTAGATCAGCCCTGAACAGGCGAGCCCGTCCCGGTGGGGCCGGAAACTTGCCGTTTGAAAAACCTAATCACCAAACTCCATGAGTTGCGCAAACAGCGTTTTTCCAGCATTCACTGCAATCTCCCCAAGTTGTCAACCTAGAGAAACCACCAACAAATGAGCCATCAAATTTCAAATCGACACCAAACAAAATCGCCCGCAAAGCCGCGCCAGTATTGGCTCTTTGCGGTTTCGCGGACGCATTGACCGGACAGTAGTGATTCCCCGCGTTTTCGTTTTTCGGAATTTCTGGGTCGGTGTGCCAGGCGGACGCCAAAGACCCAAACGTCGCTCGGGGAAGAGGTTCGCTTAGCACACGATCACGCAGAAGGCGCTTGAGTACCTTCCCGTTGTCCAGTCGCGGAAACGCCGGACAAAAACGTATCAGTTTCGGGACCTTGATTCCGCCGCCGAGGGCTCGGCAAAGTTCCCGAAGCTCAGTAGCCTTTTCTTCGTCGGCATGTGCACCATCAGACAACTGGATCACCGCAGCCAGTTTTTCACCGAGATCGTCATCAGGGACGCCAAATACGGCAACGTCAATGACCTCCGCATGTGTAAGCAGCGTGTTTTCGATTTCCTGTGGGTAGATATTGACTCCGCCCGAAATGACCATGAACCCCTGCCGATCCGTCAGTTACAAATATCCGTCGTCATCGACATGGCCGATGTCACCGAACGTGCGCCATCCCTGCCGACTGGTGACCAGTTGGGTCTTTGCGGGATCGCCCCAGTAAGAAAAACTTGTCGCGCTTTCAAAATAGATATTTCCCGTTGCACGGGGGGCAACTCAATCCCCTGCTCGTCAAGAATGTGAACAACGCACCCCTTCGGTTTGCCGACAGATCCGGGGTGGGCCAGCCACTCCGTCGACGTGATGAATGTGCGCCCGATGCCCTCAGTACCAGAGTCATACTCGTCGATGATGGGCCCCCACCAGTCAATCATCGCCCGTTTGACGTGTTCGGGGCAGGGCGCTGCGCCATGAACTGCGTGGGCCAGCGTGCGGCCCGAATGCCTTTGTCGCGTCGCCTCGTCAAGTCTGAGCAGGCGTTGAAACATCGTCGGCACCAGCACGCTGTGGGTACAGCCATAACGGTCGATGCTCTCCAGACATAGGAAAATTGCAGCTTCAAAACGGTCCAAGTATGGACTGCC
>JAYVRP010000028.1:0-2739 GCA_043776215.1 Rhodoferax sp.
GAAGTGGGCCCCGGGGCTCGGGTAAGTCCCTAGATTCCTGTATGCGAGAATGATTTCAGACACCATGCAAGAAGACCAGACCAGCCCCATGGCCGACGACGTAGCGGCCGACATTGCCGGTGACATGCCCCGCGTCACCCGCAAGCGTCCCAAGCCGGGTGAGCGGCGTGTTCAAATCCTGCAGGCATTGGCGGCCATGCTGGAGCAACCCGGTGCGGAGCGCATCACTACCGCGGCGCTGGCAGGCCGCCTCAGTGTCAGCGAGGCAGCGCTGTACCGCCACTTCGCCAGCAAGGCGCAGATGTTCGAGGGTTTGATCGAGTTCATCGAGCAAAGCGTATTCACTCTGGTCAACCAGATTGCGGACCGCGAGCAAGCGGCGCTCGACTCGGCTTCGGGCACCCGGCATGCCGCCCGGGTGGTAGGCATGGTGTTGCAGTTTGCCGAGAAAAATCCCGGTATGACGCGTGTCATGGTGGGTGATGCCCTGGTGTTCGAGAACGAGCGCCTGCAGCAGCGCATGAACCAGTTCTTTGACAAGATCGAAGCGACATTGCGCCAGGGACTGCGCTCAAATGCCGAAATCAATGGGTCGGCGACACCTACGGTCGATGGCCAGGTGCGGGCGTCTGCTCTGACAAGTTTCGTTGTGGGCCGCTTGCACAGGTTTGCGCGCTCTGGCTTCAAGCGCGCACCCACCGAGCACCTGGACGCCAGCCTGGCCCTGATGCTGTAGGCCGGTGAACGCGGCTTGGCCCGCGCAGCAGAATTATTCTCAAGCGCTCAGTCGAACTGCAATCCGCCATTGAGGTCGAGCACCTCGCCCGTGATGAAGCCGCTCATCGGGTGCGCCAGGAACAACACGCAGTGCGCGAACTCGTCGAGTTCGCAAAAGCGCCCGACGGGTATCTTCTGGCGCAGTTCCGTTTGCCGCTCGGGGCTCACCTGCTCGGTGAGCATCTGGGTCTTGACGAAGGTCGGCGCCAACGCGTTGCAGGTCACGCCAAAAGCCGCGTACTCACGTGCAAAACTGAAGGTCAAAGAAATCACGCCGCCCTTGCTGGCGGCGTAGGCCGGCAAGGGTGACAACCCTCCGGTCTTGGCGCCGAAGGACGACACGTTGACGATGCGGCCGAAGCCTCGCGCCTTCATGCTTGGTGCGACGCGCTGGCTGACAAAAAAGACACCATCGAGGTTGGTGCGCAGGGTCTTGTGCCACAACTCCGGTGTCGTCTGCTCGCAGTTGGCGTATTGGAGAAAGCCCGCATTGTTGACACACACGTCGATACGTCCGAATTGCGCCTCCACCTGGGTGCAAGCCGCATGCACCTGATCCACATCACTCACGTCCATGGTGAAGCAGGCCAGGCGCTCGCCGAACGCCGACAAAGCGCGAGCCACCTGGGTGGTGTGCAGGTCGGTGGCGGCTACCCGGTAACCGGCGTCCAACAGGGCGCGGGTCGTTGCCAGTCCCATGCCGGCGTTGGCGCCGGTGACAAGGGCGACCTGGTCGCGGATGGCAGGTGCGGGTAATGGCATGGAGATGCGTGAATGAAGGCGGTGCCCGCCGGTCAGTCGTGGTGGTTCAAAGGGTGACGCCGACTTTCTGGCCGGCCGCCAGAATCTCTTGCCAGGTCTGCATGTCGACCGTGATGCCGTCGATCTCGCGGCGGGCCCGCGCTGCGCGTTCCGGATCTCCGGCAATCTTTACGGCGTCGAACCCGGGTGCCACCGGGCCCGCCTGCAGCCAGTGCACGAATTCCGCAGCTTCCTGCGCGAAACTGGCCTGGGTGCCCAGGCGTGCCGGATCGATCAGGATGGTAAGCATGCCGTTGACGACCGCCCGCACGGCCGGATCGGTCTCGCGGTGCCAGGTGCCACTGCCACTGAGCGCGCCACCCAGCAACTCACAGGCCAGGGCCATGCCGTAACCCTTGTATTCGCCAAAGGTCAGCAGGGCGCCGAGCAGCCCGTTGGCTTGGGGAATCACCACCACGCCGGGGTCGTTTGTCGGATGCCCGTGTGCGTCGATGAGTGTGCCCGGTTCGGCTTGCAAGCCCTTGTTGTAGGCCACACGCATCTTGCCCTGGGCCACGCGGCTGGTGGCGAAGTCCAGGATGAAGGGTTCACGCCCCTGCACCGGGATGCCGATACAACACGGGTTGGTGCCAAAACGCCCATCTGCGCCGCCCCAGGGTGCCACGATCGGGCGCGAAAGCACGTTCACGAAATGCAGCGCCACCAGGCCTTGTGCCACCGCCATCTCGGCGAAATGGCCGATGCGGCCCAGGTGGTGGGCCTGGGCCAATGTCATGATGCAGCTGCCGTGCTGGCGTGCGCGTGTGATGCCCAGTTGCATGGCTTGCTCACCCACCACCTGGCCATATCCGCGCTGCCCGTCCAGCGCCAGCATGGTGCCGATGTCAAGTGTCACCCGGGCGCCGGTATTCGGAACCAGGCCACCTTCAAGCACCGCATCGACATAACGCGGCACCATGCCCACACCGTGGGAATCGTGGCCGCTGAGATTGGCCAGCACCAGGTTGGCGGCGACAGTATCAGCCTCCATTGCCGCGCTGCCGGCACCACGCAACACGCGGGAGACCAGGTGGCGGAGATCTTCCGCAGGCAGGATGTGGTCCATCGGGTGTGTGCTTCCTACATGACCGCGCCGAGTTGCCAGGGCACGAATTCATTCTGGCCGTAGCCGTGTTGTTCACTTTTGCTCTGCTGGCCTGA
>JAYVRP010000029.1:0-2738 GCA_043776215.1 Rhodoferax sp.
TCTTCCGAGGCGACCCATTGGTTGTCGATGAAGTTCAGGTAGTGTTTCATGTCAGTGGCTGGTGGTGGAGTGGGGCTCGTGCCGAACGGTGCATGGACATCCGCAACCATCAGGCGCGCGCCCGCAGGATCGCCTCGGCGCCTTTGTGCGCCACCATGGTGGTGGGCGCGTGGGTATTGCCGGAGGTGAGTGTCGGAAACACCGATGCGTCGACCACGTACAGGTGCTCCAGGCCATGCACCTTGAGCTGGTTGTCCACCACCGAGCGCGCCGGGTCCGGGCCCATTCGGCAGGTGCCCACGGGGTGGTAGCAGGTGCTGGCGCGGGCACGGAAATCGTCCAGCATCGCGTTGTCGTCCATCCCGCTGAGCGACGGGGCCATCGGCTCCTTGATCAGGCCCCGCATCGCCGCAGTCTGGCTGAGCCGGTGCACCAGCCGTGCCCCGCGCACGGCCTGGGCCAGGTCGTCGGGGTGGGACAGGTAGTGGGGTTCGATGCGCGGCGCGTCCTGTACGCGTGGGCTGTGGATACCGACCTGGCCGCGGCTGAGTGGCCGGCAGGGCTGGAAACACAGGATGAAGCCGGCGAACGGGTCCGGCACGATCTGGGTGCCGGTCTTGGAGGCCGCCAGCGTGTATGTGATCGGATTGCAATACAGCTGCATGTCGGCCTGCACCAGCACCGGGTCGGAGCGCACGAAGCCTCCACACTGGTTTACGCTGATGCTCAGCGGCCCACTCAGGGTGCTCACATACTGCAGACCCGCGCGCAACTTGCCCCACCACGAGCTGAGCACATTGTTGAGTGTGGGTTGGGTGGCCTTGAAGGAATAACTCATGGCCAGGTGGTCCTGCAGGTTGGCGCCCACCTGCGCTTGCGCATGCACCACCGGTACGCCGTGGCGCTGCAACAGCTCGCCCGGGCCGACACCCGAGAGTTGCAGCAGTTGCGGCGTCTGGATGGCGCCGGCACTGAGCACCACGGCCCGGCGCGCGCGCGCAGTGTGCGCCGCGTCGCCCCTGCGGTACGACACTCCTACCGCCCGCGGCCCTTCGAACAGCACCTTGTCGGCCATGGCGCCGGTGTGCAACTGCACCCGGCCACGCCGGATGGCCGGGCGCAGGAAAGCGTCGGCCCCTGACCAGCGCATGCCGTGGCGCGTGTTGATGTGGTAACGCCCGACGCCCTCAGGCTGGGGCCCGTTGAAATCTTCGGTAAAGGGCAGCCCTGCCTGTTGCGCTGCGGCGAAAAAATGGTGTTCCATGGGGTGTAGCTGCGTGCGCACGTCGCTGACAAACAGCGCCCCGCCCGGGGCCGCTGTGCCATCGGCCGCCACCCGCCGCTCAAAGCGCTCATAAACGGGTTGCACATCCCGCCATGACCAGCCGGGGTTGCCCAGCCGTTCCCAGTCGTCAAAATCGCCGGGCAGGCCGCGGCAATAGACCATGGCGTTGATCGAGCTGGAGCCTCCCACCACGCGCCCGCGCGGGAAGTAGATGCGCCGGCCGTGCAAACCGGCGTCGGGCTGGGCCTCGAACTTCCAGTTGACGCGTTCGTCATAGAAGGTCTTGCCGTAACCGATGGGCATGTTGATCCACAAACGCCGGTCGTGGGTGCCGGCTTCGAGCACCAGCACGGTGGCCTGGCCATCGGCGCTGAGCCGCTCGGCCAGCACACAACCGGCAGAGCCGGCGCCCACAACGATGTAGTCGTACTCTTGCACTGTCAAAGGAGGTCCTTTTGGTCGAAGCGGGTTTGCCGCCGGCAAGGCGTGAGTCTCGCAGCGAAAGTGTAGGCCAGCCCGCACTCGCCGGCTTTGCGCGCGCTGCTGCGCAACTCAAATAAATGACGCCCTGGAATCGTCCGCTGCAGCACGGTCCGTCAGCGCCGCGTGGGGGGTGCGGTTGCCGGCCCACCCCGGCGCGGGTCCATCTGCAGCACGGCCTGCGAGCCGCTGCCCACCATCACGTAATCGGCCTTGTGGCCCAACTCGCCCCGGTTGAAGGGGCGGATGGCGGACACGCGCCAGACCGACAGGGCCAGCAGCACCAGCACGATGGCGAAATAGAGCATCAGGCTTTCGGGCCCCATCCAGTCCATCAGGGCGCCGCCGAGTGTCGGCCCGGCGGTGGCACCCAGCCCGTGCAGCAGCAACAACCCGCCAGTCACCTCCAGCACGCGGGACGGATCGATCAGGTCATTCACATGCGCCACACTCAGGCCGTACACGGTGAATGCCAGGCCGCCATACAGGATGCCCAGGTAAATCAGCGAGTTTTCATACTCGCGCGCCAGGTAAAAGCCGGTACCGGCCACCGTGGCACAGGCGACGCACACCCAGAACAGCACCCAGCGCCGGTCGAAGCGGTCGGACAGGTGCCCGATCGGCCATTGCATTGCCGCCCCGCCCAGGATTGTGGCGGCCATGAAGGTGGCGATGCCACGCTCGGTGAACCCGACACCCTGCCCGAACACATGGCCCAGGCTGTAGAAGGCGCCGCTCAGCAGGCCGGAAGCCGCAGCGCCGATGACACCAATAGGCGAGATGGCAAACAGCTCGATCAGGCCGAGTTTGGGTGCCTCGGTGGGTTCGGGTTCGTTGACCGGTGTCAGTGTGATCGGCACCAGCGCGAAAGAAAACAGGATCGACACCAGCGCAAACGGCACAAAACCCATGCGGTCGCCCACCAGGATCAGCCATTGCCCCAGCGCCATCGACACACCGCTCACGGCCATGT
>JAYVRP010000030.1:0-2735 GCA_043776215.1 Rhodoferax sp.
GCCGAGGTGACCACAATCCGCAAATCGGGGCGGCGCGGCAGGATCTGGCGCAGGTACCCGAGCAGGAAGTCGATGTTGAGGCTGCGCTCATGCGCCTCGTCGATGATGATGGTGTCGTAGGCCTTGAGCAGCGGGTCGGTTTGCGTTTCAGCCAGCAGGATGCCATCGGTCATCAGCTTCACCGACGCATCGCGCGAGAGCCGGTCCTGGAAACGCACCTTGAAACCCACCACTTCGCCCAGTGGCGTGCCGAGTTCCTCGGCGATCCGCTTGGCCACCGAACTCGCGGCGATCCGCCGCGGCTGCGTGTGCCCGATGAGACGCCCCATGCCCGGCGCCGCATTGCATTTGCCACGCCCCATGGCGAGTGCGATCTTGGGCAACTGCGTGGTCTTGCCAGAGCCGGTTTCACCGCACACGATGATGACTTGGTGGGCGCGCATGGCCGCCATGATCTCGTCCCGCCGGGCAGATACCGGCAAGGATTCGGGAAACGTGATGCGCAGGGCAGGGATAGAGAAAACGTCAGAAACAGGCACGCCGGATTATCCCTGCCTGGAACCATCCTTCGCCCATAATTGGGTTTTGCCGAGTCCATCCATCCTGCAATTCATGTCCACCGTTTTCAATTTCACCTTCGTTCCCTGGTTTCGCTCGGTGGCGCCGTATATCCACAAGTTCCGTAACCAGACCTTCGTGGTCGGTGTCTGCGGCGAGGCCATTGCCGCCGGAAAACTGCAGCATCTGGCGCAGGACCTGGCCATGGTGCAGAGCATGGGCGTAAAAATCGTGCTCGTGCACGGGTTCCGGCCCCAGGTGAACGAGCAACTCCGCGCCAAGGGCCACACCGCGCGTTACTCGCACGGCATGCGCATCACCGACGAAGTCTCACTGGACTGCGCACAAGAGGCCGCAGGGCAGTTGCGGTACGAGATTGAAGCCGCCTTCAGCCAGGGGCTGCCGAACACGCCGATGGCCGGCTCGACGGTGCGGGTGTTGTCAGGCAACTTCATCACTGCGCGTCCGGTCGGCATCCTGGACGGGGTCGATTTCCAGAGTTCGGGTGCGGTGCGCAAGGTGGACGTGGCAGGCATCACCCGTACCCTGGACATGGGTGCCGTCGTGCTGCTGTCACCTTTCGGATTCTCGCCCACTGGCGAAGCGTTCAATCTCACGATGGAGGAAGTCGCCACCAGTGTGTCGATCGCATTGCAGGCGGACAAACTCATCTTCGTGACCGAAATTCCCGGCATCCGCGTGAAACCGCAGGAACCCGACAGCGAAGACAACCCGATCGACACCGAGCTGCCGCTGGCAGCCGCCGAAAAGCTGCTGGCAGAACTTCCGCCGGCCCAGCAACCGACCGACACAGGGTTCTACCTGCAGCATTGCGTGAAAGCGTGCAAGGCAGGTGTCGAACGCAGCCACATTGTCCCGTTCGCACTGGACGGCGCGCTGCTGCTTGAAATCTATGTGCACGACGGCATCGGCACCATGGTGATCGACGAAAAACTCGAGAGCCTGCGTGAAGCGACGCCTGACGACGTGGGCGGCATACTGCAACTGATTGCGCCCTTCGAGCAGGACGGCACGCTGGTCAAGCGCAGCCGTACGGAGATCGAGCGTGATGTGGGAAATTACACCATCCTGGAGCACGATGGCGTGCTTTTTGCGTGCGCCGCCCTGTACCCTTACCCCGAGGCCCGAACGGCGGAGATGGCGGCCCTGACCGTCTCGCCGGAGTCGCAAGGCCAGGGGGATGGCGAACGCGTGCTCAAGCGCATCGAACAGCGCGCCCGCGCCATGGGGCTGGAGAGCATATTTGTCTTGACGACTCGTACGATGCACTGGTTTCTGAAACGCGGCTTCATCCAGGCCGACCCCGACCAATTGCCTGAAGCGCGACGGCGCCTGTACAACTGGGATCGCAAGAGCCAGGTGCTGGTCAAGAAGCTGCTCTAGGCAGATTCCATTACCCCGCCAACCACAGAGAGGACCCCCCACATGAGCTCACTCAACTTCATCGGCGGCGAAAAGGGCGGCGTCGGCAAGTCGGTGGCTGCGCGCGTTCTGGCGCAATACTTCATCGACAGGAACAAGCCCTTCATCGGCTTCGACACCGACCGGTCGCACACCTCGTTCGCCCGCTTCTATGCCGACTATGCGTCACCTGTGGTCGTCGACAGCTATGAGGGCATGGACCGCATCGCCACCGTGTTCGAGGAAGCGCCCGTCGAGGGTCACCAGAAAAACGTCATCGTGGACCTGGCGGCGCAGACAGCTGCACCGCTGGCGCGCTGGGTCAAGGACTCCGACTTGCTGCCGCTGATGGGCGAGATGGGCATCACCGTCAATTTCTGGCACCTGGCGGACGCCGGCAGAGACTCGGTCGATCTGCTCAACCGCCTGGTCAATACCTACAGCCCGGGGCCCAGCTACATCGTGGTGCGCAACCTGGGCCGCAGCTCGGACTTTTCGCAGCTTGACGAGTCTCCGGCCTTGAAGAAGGCATTGGCCATGGGTGGCTGCGTCATCACGCTGCCCCAGTTGCACGAGGCCAGCATGCGCAAGATTGATCGCCAGAACGCCAGTTTCTGGGGCGCGATCCACAACCGCACCGGGCCTGATAGCCTGGGCATGCTGGAACGCCAGCGGGTCAAGACCTGGCTGCGCAACGTCTACGAGACCTTCGATACCCTGTCGCTCTGAATCTCACCGCGACGCGGTAGACACCT
>JAYVRP010000031.1:0-9092 GCA_043776215.1 Rhodoferax sp.
GCCAGGCAGCCGGAATGATGCTGCGGCACAACGTGCAGTTCCACTGGACTCGCCCGGACGCGCGTTACCGCGACTTCGACGATTTCCTGGCGTCGCTGAGCCAGGAAAAACGCAAGAAGATTCGCCAGGAACGACGCAAAGTGGCACAGGCCGGAGTCACGTTCCGGCATGTCCGCGGGCCCAGCATCCTGCCTGGGGATTGGGACTTTTTCTACCGCTGTTACGCGCGCACGTACCACGAACATGGCAATGCACCCTACCTGAGCCGCGACTTTTTCCGGCAGATGGAGCGCGAGATGCCACAGAACTGGCTGTTGTTTATCGCGCAACGTGATGGCTCGCCGATTGCATGCAGTTTGGTGGCCCTCAACGACGAGGAGATCGGGCCACGCACGGGGCCAGTCGCTTATGGCCGTTACTGGGGTGCCCTGGAACGCGTGGACTGCCTGCATTTCGAAGCGTGTTATTACCAGCCGCTTGCATGGTGCATCACCAACGGGTTCGACCGCTTCGAAGGTGGCGCACAAGGTGAACACAAGATGGCCCGTGCCCTGTTACCCGTCAAGACCACCAGCGCCCACTGGCTGGCGCACCCGGCCTTTGCCGATGCGGTGCAAAAATTTCTGGAGCGTGAGGGCGGCGGGATCGAACGCTACATGGGTGCGCTGGAGTCGCGCAACCCGTTCAAGACGCCCTAGGGTAGAGCTGGTCCCGCCCCTGGCGGCCAGGTCAGCTGGCCGGGCGTTGTGCGGCAAGCAAGCGTTGGGTATCGGCCTTGCGATCATCATTGACTTTGCGCACTGCCGGACGGTCACCCACTGTGCGCAAGTACTCCTTGATCGGCAAAGCTGCCAACAGGTCTTCCCCGTAGATCAGTTTGCTGGCGCCAGACACGATCGGCAGGTGGATGATCGCGGCGCAGTCCGCCAGGGAAAACTGGTCGCCTGCGGCAAAGGGCGAAAAGCGCGCGATCGTGGAGAAACCCGCCGCGCCGCGCACCAGCAATTTGCGAACGCGTTCCTTGGTCTCATCACTGACCGTGCCGCCAAAAAATGCTTGCGGGTACAACTCACGGGCCGGCAACTCCAGGTGCAGTTCCAGGTACACCACGAGTTCCCGCACTTTGGCAGCGGCCAGGGCGTCGGCCGGGAGCAGCGGATGCTGCGGGAAGGCGGCCTCAATATATTCTGCACACACCAGGGACTCCGAGATACATCCATTGCCAGTGTCCAGGAACGGCACTTTGCCCATAGGGGAACGGTCCACCAGCAACGGGTCGGTAGTGCCGGTGCGGACCGTTTCCTCCTCGAACATTACCTGCTTCTCCAGCAATTGCAATTTGATCTGGTTGTAGTAATTGCTGGCCGAAAAGCCGCACAACTTGAGTGTCATGGCATGTCCTGTAAGGTGAGGTTGGAGGATTGGTTGCCACAGATTATGCAAACCCTCCCCGCTCACGGGAAGTCGCTGGGGCGACTCTGATGGCGGAACCCGCTCCCCGGGGCACCTGGCGCACCTGCGCGACTGCCTAAAATGAAACGACATCCATTCGACAGGAGACATTCGATGCATGACCACACCAACCGACGCTCTTTCCTGGCTTTGACCTCGGCCGCGGCGGCTGCCTTGGCCTTGCCTCAGAGGGCCCATGCGCAGTCGTATCCCACGCGCCCGATCAAGTACATCTGCCCCTGGCCGGCCGGGGGCTCCACCGACATCGTGATGCGTGCCATCGCCGAAAGCGCGGGCAAGGCCCTGGGGCAGACAGTCGTGATTGAGAACAAACCTGGTGCGGGTGGCATGCTGGGCGCGAATGAACTGGTCAACGCCAAACCGGACGGCTACACGCTCGCACAGCTACCGCACGGGGTATTCCGCTTTCCGCATATGCAAAAGACCCAGTTCGACACCCTCAAGGACTTCACCTGGATCGCCTGTCTGACCGGCTATACCTTCGGCCTGGTGGTGCCAGCCGATTCGCCGCTCAAGAGCATCAAGGATCTGGTCGCGTACGCCAAGGCCAACCCGGACAAGCTGACCTACGGCTCCACTGGCAACGGCACCAGCCCGCACCTGGCCGTGGAGGAGTTTGCGCAACGTGCCGGCATCAAGCTGACCCATGTGCCGTTCAAGGGTAACGCCGACAACATGCAGGCGGTCCTGGGCGGGCACATCATGGCCGCCAGCGATGCGACCGGATGGGGTCCTCACGTGGATGCCGGGAAGTTGCGTTTGCTGGCCACCTATGGCAGCAAACGTACCAAGCGCTGGCCCACCGTGCCCACGCTGGACGAATTGGGCTACCAGACCGTTTCGGATTCCCCATTCGGTGTGGGTGGCCCCAAAGGCATGGATCCAGCCGTCATCAAGACACTGCACGACGCATTCCGCAAGACGCTTGAAGACCCCGCCGTGCTCGCGACGTTCGACAAGTACGACCAGTCCGTGATCTACATGAACACCGAGACTTACACCAAATTCGCGCGCGACAGCTTCACCTCGGAAAAGGCCACGATCGAACGCCTGGGGCTCGCCAACAAGGGCGCCTGAGTGGTCGATGTTTCCGCCACGACGCGGCGCGCTGCGCCCAATGCGTGGCGAATCTACGAACTGACCAGCGGCCGCGACATCGAACGCGAGACCGCCCACTACGACTTGCCGCGGGCGCCACTGGCTCCGACGACCTCCGTTTTTTCCCGCACCGACGGGATCGTCTCCTGGCAATCAAGCCTGCAGGCCCCCTGCAAGGTCAACCCGCATACCGAAAACATCGAAGTGGTGGCCAGTCACGTGGGGCTGGGGCTGAACCCGAGCGCATGGTGGGCAGTGGCCGACCGACTTGCCCAGCCGCAAGGGCATTGGCAGCGCTTCGAACGCAAACCTGGCCTGCACGGGGTCCTGTTTCCGGATCCACTCCGCTGAACCGCCGAGGGCCTGCCCTCGCACGGCCATCAGGAATGCTGCTGGTTGTAGTTCGCAATACCGTCCATGATTTCCTTACGCGCTGAGTCGGCACCTTCCCAACCCAGGATCTTCACCCATTTGCCGACTTCCAGATCCTTGTAGTGCTCGAAAAAGTGGGCAATGGTCTTCAGGCGCAAGGGGTTCAAATCCTCAGGTTTCAACCACTGGCTGTAGATCGACAAAATCTTGTCAACCGGCACGGCGAGCACCTTGCCGTCCTGTCCAGCCTCGTCCTCCATCTTCAGGATACCGATGGGCCTGCAGGTCACGACCACGCCCGGAATGAGGGGCACCGGGGTGATGACCAGCACGTCCACCGGATCACCGTCGCCACTGACGGTCTTGGGCACGTACCCGTAGTTCGTGGGGTAGTGCATCGATGTGCTCATGAAGCGGTCGACAAAGATGGCCCCGGTCGCCTTGTCGACCTCGTATTTCACAGGGTCGGCATTCATCGGGATCTCGATGATCACGTTGAAGGCGTCCGGTACGTTCTTGCCAGGTGTGACGTTGTCCAGGGACATGGTGGGCGTTCCGTTTGTGGTTGGATGGAAGGAAGAGATCAGTATTAACCCTGATTTTACTGACGCACCCCTTGCACGGCCCGAAAACCCGGTCAATTGTTGTTACAGTTCCGGCGTTGGCCAATCGGCTCCTGCACAGGACGTCTGAGGAAGCAACGCAGCGGGGGCGTCGCTTGCGTTGTGTCCCCATAAGCGAAACTGAAGTCTTCGGACTTTGCGGAATGGCACGCTGCCCTTCGCTGGCGCGCACCATACCAAAATGATTAGGAGTGATGACTATGACGGGCAACTCGGTGCTGGTAATGGCACTCGTTTGCGGGCTGATTGCCGTGGTGTACGGCATTGGGGCGCGTAGCTGGATTCTTTCGCAGGATGCCGGCAATTCTCGGATGCAGGAAATTGCTGCGGCGATCCAGACTGGCGCGGCGGCCTACCTTGCACGCCAATACAAGACGATCACCATGGTGGGTGTGGTGCTGGCGGTTCTGATCGCCGTGTTCCTGGACAGCATGAGCGCCGTGGGTTTCGTCATTGGTGCGGTGTTGTCGGGCGCTTGTGGCTTCATTGGCATGAACGTGTCGGTACGTGCGAACGTGCGCACTGCGCAGGCGGCGACCAAGGGCATCGGCCCGGCGCTGGACGTTGCGTTCCGCGGTGGCGCCATCACCGGCATGCTGGTGGTCGGGCTCGGCCTGCTGGGTGTCACGGCCTTTTATTGGTTTCTGGTGCCTGACGGTGCAGCCACTGTAGCCAAGCTCAATCCCCTGATCGGTTTTGCGTTCGGCTCGTCGCTGATTTCCATCTTTGCGCGGCTGGGCGGCGGCATTTTCACCAAAGGTGCCGACGTTGGTGCCGACCTGGTGGGCAAGGTCGAAGCCGGCATCCCGGAAGATGACCCGCGCAACCCGGCCGTGATTGCGGACAACGTGGGAGACAACGTCGGCGACTGCGCCGGTATGGCCGCCGACCTGTTCGAGACTTACGCAGTGACCCTGATCGCCACCATGGTGCTGGGTGCGTTGCTGGTCACAAGCGGCGGAAGCAGCACGGTGGTTTACCCCCTTGCGCTGGGTGCCGTGTCAATTGTTGCGTCCATCATCGGCTGCTTCTTCGTCAAGGCAAGCCCCGGCATGAAGAATGTGATGCCGGCGCTGTACAAGGGCCTGGCAGTTGCCGGGGTCCTGTCGTTGATTGCGTTCTATTTCGTGACCACGGCCATTGTTCCCGACAATGCCCTGGGCGGCACCGGTGCACAGATGCGTTTGTTCGGCGCCTGCGCGGTTGGCCTGGTGTTGACAGCCGCCCTGGTCTGGATCACCGAGTACTACACCGGCACGCAGTACCCGCCGGTCAAGCATATTGCGCAAGCATCCACCACCGGTCACGGCACCAACATCATTGCGGGCCTGGGCGTATCGATGCGCTCCACGGCATGGCCCGTCATCTTTGTCTGCATGGCGATCTGGGTGGCATTCAAGATGGCCGGCCTGTATGGCATTGCGATCGCGGCCACCTCGATGCTGAGCATGGCGGGCATTGTGGTGGCGCTCGACGCGTACGGCCCTATCACCGACAACGCTGGCGGCATCGCGGAAATGTCCGAAATGCCCAAGAGCGTGAGGGACATCACCGACCCGCTCGACGCTGTGGGCAACACCACCAAAGCCGTGACAAAAGGTTATGCGATCGGCTCTGCAGGTCTGGCAGCCCTGGTGCTGTTTGCCGACTACACGCACAAGCTTGAAGCGTACGGCAAGGCCATCAGTTTTGATCTGAGCGATCCGATGGTGATCATTGGCCTGTTCATCGGCGGCCTGATTCCTTATCTGTTTGGCGCCATGGCGATGGAAGCAGTGGGCCGCGCGGCTGGGTCGGTGGTAGTGGAAGTTCGCCGCCAGTTCCGCGAAATCAAGGGCATCATGGAAGGCACGGCCAAACCTGAGTACGGTAAGGCAGTGGACATGCTGACCACCGCGGCGATCAAGGAAATGATGATTCCGTCGCTGCTGCCGGTGGTGGTGCCGGTCCTGGTGGGCCTGATCCTCGGCCCGGCTGCTCTGGGCGGCCTGCTGATGGGAACCATCGTGACCGGGCTGTTTGTCGCCATCTCCATGTGCACCGGCGGTGGTGCCTGGGACAACGCCAAGAAGTACATCGAAGACGGCCACCATGGCGGCAAAGGCTCCGAGACCCACAAGGCAGCGGTCACTGGCGACACCGTGGGCGACCCCTACAAGGACACCGCAGGCCCGGCCATCAACCCGCTGATCAAGATCATCAACATCGTGGCACTGCTGATCGTGCCCTTGATGATGCAGATCCACGCGCCCAAGGCGGCTGTTGCCGCACCGGTGGCCGCGGTGGCTGCGGCACCCGCTGCGGCCCCCGTGGCGCCAGCAACGGATGGCGCTTCGGTCAAGGTTGAGAATGGTGTTGTCAAGTTCTACTTTGCGTCTGGCAAGGCCGATCTGGCCGCTGGCGGCACCGAGGCTCTGAGCGATGTCATCAAGGGTGTCATGAGTGGCAAGAAGGCCGTCATCAGCGGGTACCACGATGCCAGCGGCGATGCTGCCAAGAACGCCGAACTGGCCAAGCAGCGGGCCATGGCCGTGCGTGACCTGCTCAAGGCTTCCGGCATCGCCGAAGACAAGGTCGAACTCAAGAAGCCCGAACAGACCACGGCCGACGGTCCTGCGGCCGAGGCGCGGCGCGTCGAAGTCACCTTGATGTAACTTGAAGGGCGGGATCGCTCCTGTCACGGACCAGCCCGCCTCGGCGGGCTTTTTTTGCATCAAAATCGGGGCATGCAACTCAATTACATCGCCAACGCGCCGGTACCGTCCTCCTCGGGTCGCACGATCGCCGTCATCGATCCATCGGACGGCCAGGTTTATGAGCAGATTCAGCGCAGCAATGCCGCCGACCTCGACACTGCCGTCACTGCTGCTCGCCAATGCCTGAACGCCGTCTGGGGCAAGCTCAACGCGGCAGAACGCGGCCGCCTGCTCATGCGCCTGTCCGCCAAAATTACCGAGCATTCCGAGGAGCTGGCGCTGATCGAGCAGCGCGACTGCGGCAAACCCACCAAACAGGCGCGGGCTGACGCTGTGGCTCTGGCCCGCTATTTCGAGTTTTATGCCGGAGCATGCGACAAGCTTCGCGGGGAAACGATCCCCTACCTCGACGGTTACAGTGTTCTGACCTGGCGCGAACCGCACGGCGTCACCGGCCACATCATCCCCTGGAACTACCCGATGCAAATCTTCGGGCGCAGTATCGGCGGAGCCCTTGCCGCCGGCAACGTCTGTGTCGTCAAGCCCGCTGAAGACGCCTGCCTGTCGCTGATCCGGGTCGCCCAACTGGCCGCCGAAGTCGGATTTCCGGCCGGTGCACTGAACATCGTGACCGGGTACGGGCACGAGGTTGGGGACGCGCTGGCGCGCCACGCTGGTATCGACCACATCAGTTTCACCGGCAGCCCCAAGGTGGGCACGCTGATCCAGCAGGCGGCGGCCGAACGCCACTGCCCGGTCACACTGGAGCTGGGGGGCAAGAGCCCGCAGATCGTCTTCGCCGACGCGGACCTTGACGCGGCCGTGCCAGCGATCATCAACGCCATTGTGCAAAATGCCGGGCAGACCTGTTCCGCCGGTTCGCGACTCCTGGTGGATCAGCAGATTTACGAACCCTTGCTGCAGCGCCTGGGCGACGCATTTTCCAGGCTCCGTGTAGGTCCTGCCGCCATGGACCTGGATCTGGGCCCCCTGATTCGCCAGAGCCAGCAGCAACGGGTGTGGGACTTCCTGAGTGATGCACAGGTGGCCGGTATTGCCATGGTGGCCCAGGGCCAGATCGCCGATGAAGCACCAGACACCGGGTTTTACCAGGCACCCACTCTGCTGCGCGACGTACCGGTCGCCCATCGACTGGCACAGGAGGAAGTTTTCGGGCCGGTACTGGCGGCGATGGCCTTCAAGGACGAAGACCACGCGGTGGAGTTGGCCAATGCCACGCAGTTCGGGCTGGTCGCAGGCGTGTGGACGCGGGATGGTTCGCGCCAGTTCCGCATGGCCAGGCGAATTCGCAGTGGGCAGGTTTTCATCAACAACTACGGCGCCGGCGGGGGCGTGGAGTTGCCTTTCGGCGGCTTGAAATCGTCCGGCCATGGCCGGGAAAAGGGCTTCGAGGCCCTGTACGGATTTACCGCACTCAAGACCGTCGCTTTCCGCCACGGCTGACCTAACGAACCAGGCGTCCAGGCGCCTGGCAACCCGCCATCAGGCAAGAAAGGAAACATCCATGCGCGTCAAGGACAAAGTGGTCATCGTCACCGGTTCAGGAGGTGGCATCGGTGAAGGCATCGCGCACCGCATGGCGGCTGAAGGGGCCAAAGTGGTAGTGAACGACATCCACGCCGCAGCGGGCGAAAAGGTGGCTGCCGCGATCCGCGCGCAAGGTGGCACGGCCACCTTTGTGGCTGCCGATGTGACACGTGCGGCCGACATGCAGGCGCTGGTCGCCGTCGCGGTGCACCAGTACGGCCGGCTCGATGTGATGGTCAACAACGCCGGCTGGACCCACCGCAACCGGCCCGCGCTCGAAGTCAGCGAAGAAGAGTTCGACCGCTGTTTTGCGGTCAACGTGAAAAGCCTGTACCTCGCAACGGTGCACGCAACACCCGTGTTCCGCGCCCAGGGCGGCGGCAGTTTCATCACGATCGCCTCGACCGCTGGGCTTCGCCCACGCCCCGGCCTGACCTGGTACAACGCCTCCAAGGGGGCTGCCATCACCCTGTCCAAGTCGCTGGCAGCCGAGTTGGGGCCCGACAACATCCGCGTGAACTGCATCAACCCGGTATTCAACCCGGACACCGGGCTTTCCGCCGAGTTCGCCGGTGGCCCGCTGGACGATGCGCAGCGCGCAAAATTCCTCTCGACGATTCCCTTGGGTCGATTCTCGACCGCACTCGACGTGGCCAATGCCGCGCTGTACCTGGCCAGTGACGAAGCTGCGTTTATCAGCGGGGTCTGCATCGAGGTCGATGGCGCACGTTGTGTTTGACAGTATTGCCGCCAAGGTCAGTAGACGCGCGTGGGGCCGCCATCGTGGCTCTGCGTCAGAATCACAGCATGTCTGACCGCGTCATCCCGCTGGTGGACGTGCGCACGACCACACGCACGGCCCCATTTTCCGACCCCGCCATCGCCGCGACCGGTGTGCTGAGTGATACGCTGGGACGCCCCTTGAGAGACCTGCGCATCAGCGTGACAGACCGCTGCAATTTTCGCTGCAGCTACTGCATGCCCAAGGAAGTGTTTGACAAGGACCACACCTACCTTCCACATGCATCGTTGCTGAGCTTCGAGGAAATCTCCCGGCTGGCCGCGTTGTTCCTGGCCCATGGCGTGCGCAAGATCAGGCTCACCGGTGGCGAGCCCTTGCTGCGCAAGAACATCGAACTCCTGATCCGGCAACTGGCGGCACTGAAGACCGTTGAGGGGAAAGCGCCCGACATCACATTGACCACCAATGGCTCCTTGCTGGCACGCAAGGCCCATGCGCTGAAGGAGGCCGGGCTGCAACGCGTGACAGTCAGTCTGGACG
>JAYVRP010000032.1:0-2727 GCA_043776215.1 Rhodoferax sp.
CCGTGGAGGTGGCCACCTGCCCGGCAGCGGAACCATCACCCACCACGACACTACAGGAAATACCGGTCGTCGTGGTGGCAGTGTCTGCCGCCACATACACGACTCCAGCAACGGTAGGGGTCGGCTTTACTGCCATGGTCAGTGACGGTTGCAAAAGGGCACCGAGGTCCGAACACTTGGCCACGGTGACGCACACATTGGCGAAAACGACACCACCCTTGGCCGCGCAGCCAGCGTAATTGATGGCGTTGGCAGAACTCAGGGCACCGGCATACCCCTTGGCCGAAGCCAGGTATGCGTCGGTCTTCAGGTCCACAAATTTTGGAATCGCGACGGCGGCAAGCACGCCCAGGATCACGATCACCATCACCAGTTCAATCAAGGTAAACCCGCGTTGCGTCTGTTTCATAAACTCCATCCAAAAAAACTACTTTGATTCAGTGCCGCGTAGCACCGTCGCGATTGCCACGCAGTACACCGCCTTAGACCCCTCCGACATTCAATCATATGATTGGCCAAAGTCTGTTGGTGTTTTCAAGTGAGGGACTTTTCATGCCTATTTCCGGCCACCCTGTTGTACGCACACATCAGATAGCGTCAATCGACAGGGCGGCTCTGCCACAAATAGGGCTCCATCGCCTGAAGTTGCAATGGCCCGGGCGTCTGGCTGACGCGAAACCTCAGCATCGCGGCTTGACTTGGAGTCGACAACCAGCGGCTGTCGAGTGGAACGTAAGCCACGCAGGCGCAACCCGGATCAAAAAACCAGCTGCCGGCTCGGGCATCGCTTGCGTCGACACGGTTTCCCAGGTAATTCGCTGGAGGGCTGGTAAGCAGTTCGAAGGGGTTGCGCGAGCGCCCAGAAACCTCACGCTGGACGCCGCGCAGCTTGGCACGCAGGTCATCGTGTACCGCAGCGGTGCGCAATGTGCCCAGCATGGATTTGATAGCGGCCAGTTCGGCCTGACCCTGCACTGCGCGCCCTTCGTGCACAAGGTACATGACCAGCGTCGCAATGAGGACCGACAACAAGCCCCATTCGAAAATGCGCGCCGCGTTCCGGACCGTTCGCCGCTCAGTAAGCACGTTCAGCCGGTCCGTCCCATGGCCGCCTGCCCCATGCTCCACAACGGAAGGAAGACACCCAGCGCCAGGATCAGTACCAGCACGGCGATTACCGTCAACAACAAGGGCTCGATCGCGGACGACAGCCCCTTGATGTTGTAGTCGGTCTCGCGCTCGTACATACCGGCAATTTCGAACAGCAGGCTGTCCAGCTCGCCCGTTTCTTCGCCCACGGCGATCATCTGCAACACCACTGGCGTAAAGACGCCGGTGGCGGCCGCGCAGCGCGAAATGCTCTCGCCGCGTTCGATGCCATCGCGCATTTGCTCGATCCGGCTTCCGATGTAGGAGTTGTCCACGGTCTGCGCCACCACCGTCAGGCCCTGTACCAGTGGCACGCCACTTTGGCTGGCCAGCGCAAAGCTGCGAGCAAAGCGGGCCAGCGTGGCCTTGAGAACGATGTCACCGACGATGGGCAACTTGAGTTTGCGGCTGTCCCACCGGTAACGCCCCGCCGTCGTGCGCAGATAGGCGCGCAGTGCGACCACGGAGACCGCCACTGCGGCCAGCAGCAGGTGCCACCAGGCCAACATCCATGCCGAAAACCCGAGCAGCCCGCGGGTGATGATCGGAAGTTCGGCGTTGAAACCAGCGAATACCGTGGCAAACACCGGAATTACGAAGACATTGATGATCACCAGCGCAACCGCCATCGCGATGATCACGAAGCTCGGGTACCGAAGCGCCTGCTTGATACGCTCACGAACATCACGCTCGAACTCCATATGCTCGTTCAGGCGCAGGAACACTTCTGTGAGGCGCCCGGTCATCTCGCCCACGCGGATCATGGAGATATAAAACGCCCCAAAAACAGCCGCGTGTCGCGCCATTGCGACGGACAATTCCCGCCCTTGGTCGAGACTCGAGCGGATGTCCTGCAGCAGCGCCACCATGGCCGGGTTGACGGCCGAGGCCTGCAGCCCGGCAAATGCACGCAGGATCGGGACTCCGGCCTTGCTGAGGGTGTACATCTGGCGCGAGAACACCAGGATGTCTTCCACCGAAACCGCCTTGCGGTTGACACGCTCCCACCAGCCTTGCGCGCCATCGACGGTAGCATCTGCCGCCACGGCAATATGCACCGGCGCCACACCCATCGATACCAGCTGGTCGGCAACTGCGCCCTCGCCTGCGGCCTCCAGCTGCCCCTGAACCAGCTCACCCCGGCCATTGCGGCCACGCCATGCAAAGGTCGCCATCGAATGTTCAGGTGTCGTTTTCGTCGCCCTGGCCGATGCGCAAAGCCTCAGCCACCGATGTGCGCCCCTGGCGAACCAACTCCAGCGCGTGGAAAGCCATGGTGTGCCCCTGCATCCGCTGGCGGCCAGCCCGCATGAAAGCGGCCGGATCCGAGCGGGTTGCGGCGGCCGTCAATTCGGCATCCATCTCCAGCAACTCGTATACCCCCTGGCGCCCCGCATAACCGGTGCCGTTGCAGGAGGAACAACCCAATCCCCGCTTGGGGACGATCTGCTCGCCCGGCGGAGACATCGCGCCTAGCCAGGCCTGCTCCTGTGCGTGTGAATTGCGACGTGTGTGCGGAACCCCACACCGCCACGGCACAGGAGCAGGCCTGGCTAGGCGCGATGTCTCCGCCGGGCG
>JAYVRP010000033.1:0-9056 GCA_043776215.1 Rhodoferax sp.
GCGGCGGCATCAAGGCGCTGGACGCGAAGTTCAATTTCGACGCCAACGCCTTGTACCGGCAGCAGGAGATCGTGGCGTTCCGCGACCTGGACGAAGAAGACCCGGCCGAAGTGGAGGCCAGCAAGTTCGACCTGGCCTACATCAGTCTGGACGGCAACATCGGCTGCCTGGTCAATGGCGCCGGCCTGGCAATGGCCACCATGGACACCATCAAGCTTTTCGGTGCCGAGCCTGCCAACTTTCTGGATGTCGGCGGTGGCGCCACACCGGAGAAGGTGACCGAAGCGTTCAAGATCATGCTGAAGAACCCCCAGGTCAAGGCGATCCTGGTCAATATCTTCGGCGGCATCATGAAATGCGACACGATCGCCACCGGTGTGATCACTGCCTGCCGGGCGACCAACCTCAGCGTCCCGCTGGTGGTGCGCATGAAGGGCACCAACGAGGACCTCGGCAAGAAGATGCTGGCCGAATCAGGATTGCCGATCATCAGTGCCGACACGATGGCCGAGGCGGCGCAAAAAGTTGTCGCAGCGGTGCAGTAAGGAGTTCACGTGAGCATTCTGATCAACAAAAACACCAAAGTCATCACCCAGGGCATTACCGGCAAAACCGGGCAGTTCCACACTGAGAAGTGCCAGGAATACGCCAACGGCAAGAACTGCTTCGTGGCAGGCGTGAACCCCAAAAAGGCGGGTGAATCCGTCTTCGGGATCCCTATCTTTTCCTCCGTCAAGCAAGCCGCCATTGAAACAGGCGCAACAGTTTCCGTAATTTATGTGCCACCCACCGGTGCGGCGGCAGCCATATGGGAAGCGGTTGAGGCCGATCTCGATCTGGCCATCTGCATCACCGAAGGTATTCCAGTGCGTGACATGCTGGAAGTGCGCAACCGCATGCGCGCCCGGGTCGCGGCCGGCGGCAAGGAAACCTTGCTACTGGGGCCGAATTGCCCGGGTCTGATCACTCCTGAGGAAATCAAGATCGGCATCATGCCGGGCCACATCCACCGCAAGGGCCGGATTGGTGTCGTCAGCCGCTCCGGAACGTTGACCTACGAGGCGGTGGCCCAGTTGACCGAAATCGGACTCGGGCAATCCAGCGCCGTTGGAATCGGAGGTGATCCTATCAACGGACTCAAGCACATTGATGTGATGCGCCTGTTCAATGACGACCCCGACACGGATGCCGTCATCATGATCGGCGAGATCGGGGGCCCCGACGAAGCCGAGGCCGCACGCTGGTGCAAGGCCAACATGAAGAAACCAGTGGTCGGCTTCATTGCCGGTGTCACGGCACCTGCCGGCAAACGCATGGGCCATGCCGGCGCGCTGATTTCCGGTGGTGCCGACACGGCGCAAGCCAAGTTGGAGGTCATGGAAGAGTGCGGCTTCAAAGTCACGCGCAACCCCTCCGAAATGGCCAAGCTGCTCAAGGCCAGTCTCTAAGCAGAATTACGCATTGGACCGCTGGCAGGGTTCGATAAACTCTGCACCAGTGGAAGAAAGGCGTTTCATCCGGGCGGTTTGGGTGGGCCTTGGCCCCACACCCATGGAGACGGATTGATGGAAATGTTGCAGAGCGCCGATTTCTGGATCGGTTTGGTCAAGATCATCTGGATCAACATCATTCTGTCTGGCGACAATGCCGTGGTCATTGCGCTGGCTGCCCGGTCCCTGCCGCCCGAATTACAAAGGAGGGCGATCTTTTATGGATCTGCGGCCGCGGTGGTGCTGCGGATTGCGCTCACGGTGGTGGCGGCCAAACTGCTGGCGCTCTCGTTTCTGCAAATTGTGGGCGGGTTGTTGTTGCTGTGGATCGGTGTCCAACTGCTGAGTGACGATGACGAGGGTGAATCCGAAAGCCGCGAACACACGGGCATGGCGGCTGCGATCCGCACCATCCTGATTGCCGACCTGGTCATGAGCCTGGACAACGTGATCGCGGTCGCAGCAGCCGCCAAGGGCAGCATGACGCTGTTGATCCTCGGCCTTGCCATCAGCATTCCCCTGGTGATCTTTGGCAGCACCTTGATGATCAAGTTGATGGAGCGATACCCGGTGATCGTTACCGTCGGTGCGGCACTGATTGGCTGGGTCGGTGGTGAGACCATCGCCAGCGACGTTGCTCTCAAGGATGCTGTCGCGGCAGCGCCCTGGGTTCACTATGCGGCGGCGGCGGCGGGTGCGGCACTGGTGGTCGGCCTGGGGAAGTGGATGCAAAAGCGCCACGCAACCTGACAACTGCCATGCCCCGAGGTCGGGTGCGATTGGCAAAAAAACGACAGGTTGAACCAAGCAAGTCTCTTGTCGGACCAGCCGGGGTCTGCTAACGTAGCTTCTGCGTCGCTTTTTGGGCGACTGCGTCTTTTCTGGGCTGCGTGTGCCGGGCGAAGTCGGACTGAAAACTTGCGTGGGGTTGGAACGTGGCAACAAAATCATCATTAAGAAGGGCTCAGTTCTGGCGCACGGACTGGTTTGCCGGTGTCGCGATTGTTGTCGCGGTTCTTTTGCTGTTCCAGTTGACCGACGTGATCGGCACGCTGGAGCGCAAGTTCTATGACGTTGCCAGCACCAGCAGTTCGCGTCAGCCCTCCGACCGCATCGCGATCATCGCGATCGACGACGTCAGTATCTCCAACATCGGTCGCTGGCCCTGGCCCCGGGATATCCATGCCAAGCTCATTGACCAGCTAGCAGCTGCCAAAGCCAAGACGATTGTCCACACGGCGTTCTTCATTGAGCCCCAGGTAGATAGAGGCCTGTCCTTCATTCGCAAGATGAAGAGCCTGCTTCGACCAGGCGGCGAGGCCGGCAGCGACCAGGCGGCCAGCAACTCCGACCTGAGCAAGGTGATTGCCGAGGCGGAGCTTGCGCTCGACACGGACGCCGTTCTTGCCGCCAGCATGAAAAACGCGGGCAATGTGCTGGTGCCGTCGGTTTTTGTTTTGGGCGAACCGCAGGGCAACCCGGACAAGCCCCTTCCGGGTTACGCGCTCAAAAGCGCGATTCCAGAAAAGAACGGCTTCTCTTATCCCGCCATCAGCGGGCAGCAGCCGATCGAGTCGATTGGCATGGCAGCCGCAGGCATTGGACACCTCAATCAGTACCAGGATGTGGATGGGGCGGTTCGCCAAGAACCCCTGCTGGTCAACTATTACGGCAATGCGGTTCCATCCATGGCGCTGCTGGCGTCCATCAAAAGCCTGAATCTGGCGTCGACCGATGTACGGCTCAATGTGGGTGAGTCGGTCCAGATTGGCAAGCTCCGTGTCAAGACCGATGAATCTGCCTTGATGTTGCCGCAGTTCTACAAAGACCGCGACGGCAGGCCTCCCTTCACGATCGACTCCTTCTACGATGTTTTGAACGGCAAGATCCCCGCGACCAAATACACCGACAAGATCGTGATCATCGGCGCTACGGCCGCGGGTGTGGGTGTGACGTTCCCGGTGCCCGGGCACGCCGGTCTGTCCCCGGCTGAAACGATCGCCCACATCACCTCCAGCATCCTGAGCGAGCATTTCATCGTGCAACCAGGCTGGGGCATCTGGGCGGCATTTGCGGCCCTCTTGCTGATGGCGGCCTATGTGATTGCCATATTGCCGCGTTTGTCTGCCGGTACTGCAGCCATCGTGACGCTGGTGCTTTTCATGGTATTGCTGGGGGTCGAATTTGGCCTGCTTTCCGGCGGGGCAACCTGGGTCAAACTGGTTTTGCCGGCGGTCCTGCTGGTCATCGGGCACCTGGCACTCACTACCAAGCGGTTCCTCATGACCGAGGCTGGCAAGCTCAAGTCGGACGAAGAGTCGGCCGAGACCAACCGCATGATGGGTCTGGCGTTGCAGGGCCAGGGCCAGCTCGACATGGCTTTCGACCGTTTCCGGCGCGTCCCGATGGGGGACGCCGTCATGGGTAACATGTACAACCTGGCCCTGGACTTCGAACGCAAGCGGCAGTTCAACAAGGCGCAGGCCGTGTACGAACACATGGCGACCTACGACAAGGACTACAAAGATTTGCAGTCCAAGCTCAATCGGGCCAAGAACCTGTCGGAAACGGTCATGCTGGGTGGTGGTGGCGCGCATCCCGGAGGAACCATGCTGCTCGATGGTGGTGCCGTCGAAAAGCCGATGCTGGGCCGCTACCAGGTTGACAAGGAGCTTGGTAAAGGTGCCATGGGGGTGGTGTACCTCGGCAAGGATCCCAAGATTGGGCGCGTAGTGGCCATCAAGACCATGGCCCTGAGCCAGGAGTTTTCCGGCGACGAACTGGTCGATGCGCGTGAGCGCTTTTTCCGTGAGGCAGAAACTGCCGGTCGCCTGCAGCATCAAAATATCGTGACCATCTTTGATGCTGGAGAAGAGCACGATCTTGCCTACATCGCCATGGAGTTCCTCAAAGGCAAGGATCTGCTGGACTACTGCAAAGACGCCAACCTGCTGCCAGTGCCCAAGGTATTGTCCATCGTGGCGCGTGTGGCTGAGGCATTGGCGTACGCGCATCGGCAAAACGTCGTACACCGCGACATCAAGCCGGCCAACATCATGTACGAGCTGGACAGTGACACGGTCAAGGTCACGGACTTCGGCATTGCCCGCATCACAGATTCCAGCAAAACCAAGACCGGGCTGGTGCTGGGGACGCCGAGCTTCATGTCCCCGGAACAACTCGCTGGCAAGAAGGTGGACGGCCGCTCCGACCTCTATTCGCTGGGCGTGATGTTGTTCCAGATGTTGACTGGCGTGTTGCCTTTCCGCGGCGAGTCGATGGCCGAACTCATGTACAAGATCGCCAACGAAGAGGCGCCGGACATTCGCATCATTCGCAAGGAGTTGCCGGAAAGCCTCGCCAACCTGGTGGCGTTGTCGGTCAGCAAGCGCCCCGAAACCCGTTACCAGGACGGTGACCAATTCGCCGCAGACCTGCGCTCTGTGCTGGCAGAGATGTCCGGTGGTTCCCTGTCAACTGGTGCGATGGCGTTGCCAGCGATGGCCGCGTCGGCCCCCACGCCTGCCGGACATGCAAAGACTGCCGTGTTTGCGAGCGCTGCCGTGGCACCCGTTGATTTCGAGAAGACATCCGTACAGCAGTTGCGAAAGCCTGACGTCGATTTTGAAAAGACGGCGGTGCACCACACGGGTGTGGTCCAGCCACCAACCGGTGCGAAGGCATCTGCCCCACCAGACGTTGAGATTTAGCCGCCCCACATAATGAATTACACGTTTTGCACGCGAACCGATCCGGGCCGGGCCAGGGGAAACAACGAGGATGCAGTCGTTGTGGATGGGGATACGCAACTGTGCGTGCTCGCCGATGGCATGGGGGGCTACAACGCCGGAGAGATTGCCAGTGGAATGGCTACCGCCTTCATCAAGTCGGAGATGGCGCGGTGGTTGTCAGAGGCAGGGCGGAGTGCCAAGCCCAAGGAAATCCGGCGCGCGCTGGAAATCTGCGTCGACAACGCCAACCTGTCGATATTCAACGCAGCCGACTCCAACCCGCAATACTCTGGCATGGGAACAACCCTGGTAGTGGGTGTATTTCATGGCGCCACACTGATCCTCGGCCATATCGGAGATTCACGTTGCTACCGTTTGCGTGGCGGCGATTTTTCTCAAATCACGAAGGACCACTCGCTGCTGCAGGAACAAATCGATGCCGGCTTGATCACCCAGGAACAGGCGGCGGGCTCCTCGATCAAGAATTTGGTGACACGTGCGCTGGGAGTTGAGAATGCCGTGATGGTGGAATTGAATGAGCACGAGGTGGAGGCCGGTGACTGGTATCTTATGTGCTCGGACGGTCTGTCTGATATGGTTGACGATGCAGAAATTGCAAGTATCCTTGGGGGTCCCACTCCGATGGAGGCGAAGGCCGACAGCTTGGTGGCTGCTGCAAATGAACATGGCGGGCGTGACAATATCTCGGTTTTGCTGGTTCAGGTGGATGCGGCGACGGAAAAGCGCGGGTTGATATCCAGATTGTTAGGAAAATAGTAAGTTCATGCATAGCTCGAAAATCAGTCTCAGGAACAGGAGTCGGTCATGCCGAAAATGATCGTGTCGATCGATGGTGTCGTTATCAAGGAAGTCCAGTTGACTAAGGACCGGACGACTTTGGGCCGTCGGCCGTACAACGATGTCGTCATCGATAACCTTGCCATCAGCGGTGAACATGCTGTGTTTCAGATGAGTGGCAATGACGTGTTCATCGAGGACTTGAACAGCACCAACGGCACCTACGTGAATGGCAAGGCTGCCAAGAAGCAGCAACTGGTCAACGGTGACACGGTTGAAGTTGGCAAGTACAAGATCAAGTTCATCGGTGAAGCTGTGAGTGACGGCTTCGAGAAGACCATGATGGTCAAGTCCGCCCCCGCAGTTGCCAGCGCGCCAGCGGCAATGGCACCTGCCGCCGCCGCCAACCCGTTTGCCGCCCGCCCGCCCGTTTCCACTACCACAGGTGGGCATGCGTCCATCAAGGTCTTGTCCGGTGCAGCCTCCGGGCGTGAGGTTCCACTGACCAAGGTCGTCACGACGATTGGCAAGCCTGGCGTAGCTGTGGCGGCAATCACGAAGCGTCAGCACGGGTTTGTGGTTCATCATGTCGAGGGGGCAGGCAATCCGTCGCTGAACGGAGCGCCCATCGGTACCGACCCTGTGTCGCTCAAGAACGGTGATCTTATCGAGCTTGCCGGGACGCAAATGCAATTTGTGCAAACCTGAACCGCCCTGCGCAGACCGGTTTTGTTTCTGGTTCGCCGGGTAGTCAACTAGCGGGGTGGCATGGCACAACTACTGAGGCACTGGCCCCGCATCGCCGTCACACTCCTTCCACTGATTTTTGCGCTGCTGCACTCGGTGGGCGTGGTGCGCATCGGTGTTCTGGAGCGGCTTGACAACATCATCTATGACGCCCGTTTAAGGGCGACGATGCCCGGTACGCTGGACGACCGGGTGGTCATTGTCGATATTGACGAAAAGAGCCTGGCTGAAGTCGGTCGATGGCCGTGGGGGCGCAACCGGCTGGCAGAACTGACGGATGAGTTGTTTGACCGTCAAAAAGTCGCCCTGCTGGGGTTTGACGTCGTTTTTGCCGAGGCCGACGAGAGTTCCGGCCTGAAACGTCTCAACGAACTGGCCCAGAAGGAATTGCGGGACCAACCGGGGTTTGTCGACAAGCTCAGGCAACTCCAGCCCTCGCTGGACTACGACGCCATGTTTGCGAAGGCACTCGAAAAGCGCCCTGTCGTCTTGGGGTATTACCTGACCAGTGACCGTGACGGACGTACATCGGGCACGTTGCCGGCGCCCGTGATGCGCAAAGAGGCGCTGCAAGGCAGGCCGATCACCTTCACCGTCTGGAACGGTTACGGCTCGAATATCGAACGATTGGCCAACGCGGCGCCGGTGGCTGGACATTTCAATCCGATCCAGGAAAGTGACGGCGTGGTGCGCTCGCTTCCGCTGATTGCGGAATACAAGGGGCAGTACTACGAGTCGTTGTCGCTGGCCATGTTCCGAATGCTGGCTGGCTCACCGACGGTGGTGCCGGGTTTCCCGAAGGAACGCTTCCTGGCAAGGAGTTACCAGGGGCTGGAAAGTATCCAGCTGAAGCTGGGCAACAAAAGCCTGGCGATTCCGGTCGATGAGCGGATCTCGGCGCTGGTGCCTTTTCGTGGTTATGGCAGCCCCAAAGGAGGCTCCTTTCGCTATGTTTCGGCAGCAGATCTGCTTTCCAAGGCAATTCCGGCGGGGGAGCTCAAGGACAAGATCATTCTGGTCGGTACGACGGCGCCCGGGCTGCAAGACTTGAGGGTGACGCCGGTCAGCGAGATCTACCCGGGTGTCGAAGCGCACGCGAACGTCATTTCCGGTTTGCTGGACGGGAAGATCCTGGTCAAGCCGGACTACGCCATCGGTTATGAGGTCGTGGTGCTGGCGTTGGCGGGCCTTGTTCTCGCTTTTGCCTTGCCCCTGGTGTCTGCAACCCGGGCGGTGATTCTGAGCGTGGTCGTCATTGCGGCGGTGGGCGCGTTGAATGTCTGGCTGTATCTCGGCTACGGGTTGGTTCTCCCGCTGGCCGGCGCGCTGACCATGGCGATCACGGCATTCGCCCTGAACATGAGTTACGGCTATTTTGTCGAAAGCCGCTCGAAACGCGAGTTGGCGCACTTGTTCGGCACCTACGTTCCACCGGAGCTGGTGGACGAAATGGTCAAGGACCCGGACAGCTACAGCATGCAGGCGACCAACCGGCAGATGACCGTCATGTTCTGCGATATGCGTGGTTTCACCAAGTTGTCCGAGCAAATGGAGCCCATCCAGCTCCAGGCGCTGCTGAACGAAGTGTTCAGCCGCCTGACAGGACTGATTCGCGCCAATCGCGGCACCATCGACAAGTACATGGGCGACTGCGTCATGGCGTTCTGGGGCGCCCCCGTGGAGACTCCCGATCACGCCCATCTCGCGGTCAAGTCGGCGTTGGAGATGGCCAACGCCATACGTTCGCTCAACGAGGAGCACCGTGCCAAGGGCATGCCGGAGATCGGCATCGGTATTGGTGTCAACACGGGCAACATGTGTGTGGGAGATATGGGCTCCAACATCCGGCGCAGCTATACCGTGATCGGTGACGCGGTCAATCTCGGTTCCCGGCTTGAGGGCTTGTCGAAGGTGTACGGCGTGGACATTGTTGTCAGTGAGTCGAGCCGCAAGTTGGCGCCCGAATTCGGCTGGCAGGAACTTGACAAGGTGCGCGTCAAAGGCAAGGACCAGGCAGTGGCGATCTTCTGGCCTGTCGCACCGGCCAATCGCATGGGGGCAGAGACCGAGTCCGAGTTGAAGGCCTGGGCCAGCTTCCTCAGAGCCTACCGAGCGCAGGATTGGGACCAGTGTGACGTCCTCATGTTGAATTTGCTGCGCATGAATGCCAAAAAGTTCCTGTACCGCCTCTACTCGGATCGTGTAGCCTCCATGCGGCTGCTTCCATTCGACCTCGAATGGGATGGAGCCACCAATTTCGAAACGAAGTAAAGGGCTGTCATGAAAGTGC
>JAYVRP010000034.1:0-2724 GCA_043776215.1 Rhodoferax sp.
CGAGCACCAGCAACGTTTCGCCCGCGAGGACATGGTCAACGGAACCAAGGCCTTCGTCGCCATCAGCGAGCCCTCCGGTGGCTCCGACCCGGGGCGCGCGATCCAGACCCGGGCCGAGCGCAAGAGCGACCGTTACGTGATCAACGGTACCAAGATCTGGATCTCGGGCGCCGGCATGGCGAAGTGGGGCATCGTGTTCGCCCGGGTGGGCGACAGCAAAGGCCGCGACGGCATCACGAGTTTTGTGATCGACAAGAGCAAACCCGGCATCAGCCTGTCGAAGATCCCGGTGATCCGCTCCTATTCACCCTACGAGGTGCATTTTGACAATTACGAGGTGCCGATCGAGGACCGCCTGGGTGACGAGGGCAAGGGGTTTGCGTTTGCCGAGGAGTGGCTGGTCCATGCCCGCCCGCCGTATGCGGCCGCCACCATCGGCATCGCCCAGGCGGCACTGGAACTGGCCATCGATTGGGCCACCCAGCGCAAGGCCTTCGGCAGCACGTTAGCCGAAAAGCAGGCGATCCAGTGGATGATCGCCGACTCCGAAGTGGAACTGCGCGCGGCCCGGCTGCTGGTTTACCAGGCCGCGTGGAACGCCGACTTGGGGCGTGACATCAAGATCGACGCCTCGGTGTGCAAGGTCTACGGCACCGAGGCGGCCGGTCGCGTGGTCGACCGCTGCATCCAGATCTTTGGCGGCATGGGCGTGGCCCAGGAACTTCCGCTGGAGCGCTGGTACCGCGAGATGCGCATCAAGCGCATCGGCGAAGGGCCGTCTGAAGTGCACCGCATGGTGATTGCCCGCGATCTGCTCGGCAGTAAACGGGCGAAAGGCTGACGACCATGGCGATCGACTTCCATGTGTCTGACGAGGGCGTGGCCCGCATCACCATCAACCGGCCGGAGCGCCTGAATGCGATGGACGCCGACCACTACCAGGGGCTGTCGCGCGCCTGGTGCACGGTGCGCGACGACCCGGCCATTCGTGTGGCCATCATCACGGGTGCCGGCGAAAAGTCTTTCACGACGGGTGCCGACATCAAAAGCTTCCTGACCGCACCGACGGACCTGTCGGAGATGTGGCTGACGCAACGCGACCCATTGCTCAACCGCGGGCTGGAAGTGTGGAAACCCGTCATCTGCGCCGTCAATGGGTATTGCCTCGGCGGCGGCATGACGCTGATGCTGGCCACGGACATCCGTATTGCGGTGCCACACGCCACCTTCAACCTGGCGGAGGTGAAACGCGGCGTGATCCCCGGCAACGGCGGGACGCAGCGCATCCTGGATCAACTGCCTTACCCGATTGCGATGGACATGCTGCTGACCGGCGACATGATGGACGCCGAGACGGCCGCGCGCTGGGGACTGATCAACAAGGTGGTACCGAAGCAGCAGTTGCTCGACACCGCCTACAGCTACGCCAGGAAGATCGCCGCCAACGCGCCACTGGCGGTGCAGGCGGCCAAGGAACTCGCCGTGCGCAGCCGCGAGATGGACCGCGCCACCGGCCTGCGCTTCGAAGCGGTGATCAACCGGATGTTGTCGATGACGCAGGATGCGAAGGAAGGCCCCGCCGCATTTGCCGCCAAGCGACCCGCACAGTTTCAGGGGCGGTAGCCATGACAGCACGTTATCCGCTGGAAGGTGTCACGGTGGTGGATCTGGGCCAGATCTACAACGGACCCTATTGCACTTTCCTGATGGCCATGGCCGGGGCGCGGATCGTCAAGATCGAGGCCAGGGGCGGCGAAAACCTGCGCCGGCGCAGCGTGGTGGGCGGCGCGGCGTTGCCGTTCGCCATGCTGAACTCGAACAAGACCTTCGCCACGCTCAACCTCAAGACCGATCGAGGCCGTGAACTGCTGCGCGTGATGGTCGGTAAAAGTGACGTGCTGGTCGAGAACTTCGCGCCCGGCGCCATGGAGCGTCTGGGTGTGGGTTACGACACGCTGCGCCATGTCAATCCGCGTCTGATCTATGGCTCGGGCTCCGGCTTCGGCCGTTCCGGCCCGAACATGCGATACCCCGCGATGGATCTGACGGTGCAGGCGATCTCGGGCATCATGAACGTGACCGGTTACCCAGACCGCCCACCGGTCAAGGCCGGGCCGGCGATGTGCGACTTCTTCGGTGGTGTCCACCTGTACGGTGCCATCATGACGGCGCTGTACGAGCGCGAGAAAACCGGCGTCGGGCGCCTGGTCGAGGTGTCGATGCAGGAGGCCGTGTACGCGTCGCTGGCCTCGAACCTGGGCTTGCACTACAGCATGGGCAATTCGGTGCCACCCCGCACCGGCAACCGCCACGGCGGACTGGCCGAAGCGCCCTACAACGTGTACCCGACGGCGGATGGCCATATCGCCATCATCTGCGTGAGCGAGGCGCACTGGAAGGCGCTGCTCAAGGCGATGCAGCGCGAGGAAGTGCTGGCCGATCCGCGTTTTGCCAGCCTCAAGCTGCGTGTGGAGAACATGGACGAGGTCGACACCCTGGTGGCGGACTTCACGGCGCAACTCACCAAGAAGGCGCTGTTCGACCTGCTGATGAGCCACCGCGTGCCCTGCGCGCCGGTGCGCGACCTCGACGAGGTGGTCAACGACGAACACATGCACGCGCGACGCGCGCTCGAATGGGTGGAGCATCCGATGTACGGGCGGGTCTGCCTGCCCAATTCGCCGCTGCGGTTCGACGGCGTCGAGCCGATCGCAATCCGGCCCA
>JAYVRP010000035.1:0-2724 GCA_043776215.1 Rhodoferax sp.
TCGAGCGAGGCGCGTTCGTAAAACGCGTGCCCGCCGAGTTCGATCTCGAACGCCTTGCGCACGGCTTCCATGGCCTGATCGCCTTCGATCGGACCGCGATCAAGCAGCTCAAGTTTGCCCTTGCAGTGCGGGCACAGGCCATAGGGAAACGCGAAGCCTTCGCTCACCTTGTGGCAATCAGCGCAGCGCCAGCGCAACTCGACACCGGCGCAGCAGATGTAGGCTTCCTCGTCGTCGAGGGGACGTTTGCAACGGGGGCAGATGCTCATGGTGAAGTCTCGGTGGAACTGGGGGCCGGCACGGTGGCAATCGCGGTGGGCGGCACGAACGCATCGGCATCGGCCTGCGTGATCGGCCACTGGCGCTTGCCACCGGCCAGCCAGGCACCGATGGCGCGCGCGGCGCGCCGCCCGGCGCCCATCGCCAGAATCACGGTGGCGGCGCCAGTGACGATGTCGCCGCCGGCAAACACCCCCGGCACGCTGGTTGCTTGCGTGGCCGCGTCGGCCACGATGTAGCCCCATTTGTTCAGTTCGAGGCCCGGCGTGGATTTGGTGACGATCGGATTGGCTTTGGTGCCCAGCGCATAGATCACCGTGTCGCATTCGAGCTCGACGAATTCGTCCTGGGGCACCGGCTGGCGCCGGCCCTTGGCATCGGGCTCGCCGAGCAGCATCTTCTGCACCTTCATGCCGCGCACGTTGCCTTCGGCATCGGTCAGGATCGCCACCGGACCGTGCAGGAAGAAGAACTCGATGCCCTCCTCCTTCGCATGGCGCAGCTCCTCGATGCGCGCCGGCGCTTCCGCCTCGGAGCGGCGGTAGACACACCGCACGGTGGGTGTGCCCAGCCGCTTGGCCACCCGCAGGCAGTCCATCGCGGTGTTGCCGGCGCCGATCACCACCACGCTTTTGCCCAGCGTGATCGGCGTGTCGAGGTAGGGGAACTTGTCGCCGCCCATCAGGTTCACGCGGGTGAGGAACTCATTGGCCGAATAGACCTGCCCCGCGAACTCGCCTTCGATGCCCAGGAAGGCCGGCGCACCGGCTCCGGCGCCAACGAACACCGCGTCATACCCCATCTGGCCCATCAACTGTTGCACCGAGAACGTCTTGCCGATGACTTTGTTGGTCTCGAACTGGATGCCCATGGCCTTGAGATGCTCGACTTCGCGGCTGATGATGTCGCGCGGCAACCGGAACGACGGAATGCCGTACTGCAGCACACCGCCCACCACGTGCAGCGCCTCATACACGGTGACGGCGCAGCCATAACGCGCGAGGTCGGCCGCCACGGCCAGGCCGGACGGGCCGGAGCCGACGATGGCCACGGAACCGAGCCGCGTGTCGAAGCGCGGGACCTCGACCTTATGGGCACGTGCGTTGTCGCCGACAAATCGCTCCAGCCGGCCGATCGCCACCGATTCGAGCTTGCGGCCCACCACGCATTGCGCCTCGCACTGCGATTCCTGCGGGCATACGCGGCCGCAGACCGAGGGAAACAGGTTCGACTCGTTGATGACGGCCAAGGCGCCGTCGACATCGCGCACCAGCAACTTACGGATGAAGCCCGGGATGTCGATCGATACCGGGCAGCCCTCGACACAAGCCGCCTTGCTGCACATGATGCAGCGCTCAGCCTCGGCCATCGCGTCGGCCATCGAGTAGCCGAGGTTGACCTCCTTGAAGTTGCGTGAACGCTCCAGCGGGTCGCGCTCGGGCATCTTGGTGGCCAGCGGCGCCAGGTCCTTGTATTTTTTGTAGTTCTTCTTGTTCTGCTCAAACAGCACCTTCTCGACATTGCAGACATGCGCGTAGTCGGTGTTGGCGGCGGCTTCCTCGCGCTTGAAGCGCTTCTGGCGCAGCATGAGCTCCTTGAAATCGATCTGGTGGCCGTCGAAATCCGGCCCGTCAACACAGGCGAACTTGATTTCGTTGCCCACCGTCACCCGGCACGAGCCACACATGCCGGTGCCGTCGACCATGATCGCGTTCAGCGACACCATGGTCTTCACGCCAAACGGCCGGGTGGTCTCGACGCAGGCATTCATCATCGGCAGCGGGCCGATGGCGATCACCAGGTCGGGCCTGTCAGTCTCCAGCACCGTTTGCAGCGCCTGCGTGACAAAACCCGGCGTGCCGTAGCTGCCATCGTCGGTGCAGACGATCAGCTTGTCGCAGTGGCGCGCAAAATCCTCTTCCCAGAACACCAGGTCCTTGTTGCGAAAGCCGATGATGCCGGTGGTGCGGTTGCCCGCCGCCCTGAAGGCGCGCAGTTGCGGGTACACCGGAGCGACACCCAGGCCGCCACCAACCAGCACCACGTGCCCGGCCCGACTCACATGCTGCGGCAGCCCGAGCGGGCCGACGAAGTCGATGATGCTGTCACCGGCTTTGAAGTGGTCGCGCATCTCCTGCGTGGTCTTGCCCAGGGCCTGGATCACCATCGTGATGGTGCCCCGGTCGCGGTCGAAGTCGGCCACGGTCAAAGGGATGCGCTCACCACCTTCGCGCAGGCGCAGCATCACGAAGTGGCCGGGCTCTGCAGCCCTGGCGACATCGGGTGCCAGCACCTCCCACAGAAAGGTCGTGTCGGAGAAGGCTTCTCGGCGAATGATCGGGTACATGGCGGCCTGTCGATGCGATGGTGCGTATCTTCGCGCCGCCGGGCCGAATGAGCTTGATCTGCGTCAATCGGCGTCCTGTTCTTTCACCGCCGCAACAC
>JAYVRP010000036.1:0-9037 GCA_043776215.1 Rhodoferax sp.
CAGCCCGCGGTGCGCTGCACGAACCACGTGGCGCATATGCAGTGACAAACCCAGCGCCGCGCTTTGCGGACTGTCGCGGCCCAGGATCTTCTCTGCAAGCGGCAGGAACTCGGCCTCTTCGAGCCTGGCGTGGCCGGTGTACTTGCGCACCAGCAGATCCACCAGGGATGCGTCGAGTTCCGCGCGTTGGCCCCGGGCGGCTTTCTCCAGCGGCCCTTCCAGGCGGGCCCACAAGGCCTCTATGTCGCGGTGTTCGGTCGTCAGGCCGTCGACCATGCGCAGCACCTTCTTGCGCTCGTCTCCATTGGCGGCGCTGGCCAGAACGGAGGGGAACAAGTCCTTTTCTTCCTCCGCGTGGTGGTCAAAGACTGCTTGCCGGAAGAACTGCAGGGTTTCCTCGGCCACCTGCCGCGCGCGTGCGGCTGAGTCCAAAAGACCTGGCAATGTGTTGAAGGTTTGCAAATGCGCAACGATGCCCTCGTGGCATTTGGAAAAATTGGTCAGAGGCGAATCGTTGGCGGGTGTCGTGGCGGCGGGTTTTTGTGTCACGGTGATTCTCCTCAAGGTGACGCGTCGGCAAGTGAAGTGGTCACGGTGCCGTCGACAGTCGGTCCCAATGTAGTCCGGCCTGAGGGTCGGAAGGCCACCCGGCGTCCACGATAGTTGACATGGATCAAGCCGCAGCGCGGGGAGATATCGGCCGATTCCTTGTGGCAAACTACGGTTCAGGGTCAGAACCGCAGGTCGTACTGCACCTTGATCGGTGCACGGTCCGAAAACTTTTCGCCCATGTGGATCACCCCTGCACGTGCCAGGGCGGCCATCGCCGGCGTGGCCAAATGGCAGATGCTGGCGCAAAAAATCCACGATGCAGGCGAACCGCGCCGGGTTTTGCCTTGGGGCTGGCGCCCGATGGAGGCAGTGCCAATCGCCAGCTTCGGCTTGATGCCGACGACTCATGCAATTGCGCATCACGCCCTTCTTCAGCGAAAACGCGCTGCGGAAAATGGCAAAAGTTCGATGCCGGATTCACGCCCTGCCACTTGGTCCGCCACCACCATGCCACTCAAACCGCCCAGTGTCAGGCCGATGTGCTGATGTCCAAAAGCGTAAATCACACGCGCTGAGTTTCGTGAGCGACCCAGCACTGGCAGGCCATCGGGCAGTGAGGGCCGAAAGCCCAGCCAGGGCGCCGTGGGTTCGCCAAGTTCCGGTAGGGCGCGCCGCGATGAGAAATGCAGCAGGTCCAGCAAGCCCTGGTGCTTGATCGCACCAAGGCCCGCGAGCTCCACGGTCCCGGCCACCCGTATACCCTGCGCCATCGGCGTCATGTAAAAGCCGCGCTCGGCCCAACCGACGGGACGCGATATCAGCTGCGAGGTGCCGGGGTACATCAGGTGGTAACCGCGCTCGGCCTCCAAGGGCACGGCATCGCCACATTGCTCCGCCAGTGCCCGGGAGTGGACTCCGGCGCACAGCGCCACGTAGTCAAACTGTGCTCCGCCCTCCGCCGTGCCCAGCACGACACCATCAGCCGCAGGCTGGATCTTGTTCACCCGCGCCGCGCGGATTTGCAAGCCCCGGGCGACAAGCCAGCTTTGCAGCGCATGCAAGAAGGCCGAAGGATCGGTCAAATGCCAGGAGCCTTCAAACAGCGCGCCACGCGCGAACAGGGGTTGCAGCGATGGCTCCAGCGCCGCGATTTCGTTCCCGTCGAGAATGCGGCTGGTGACGCCCAGCCTGCGGCGCAACTCCAGCGTGGGCCTGGAGGCCTCGAACGCGGCCGCGCTGGAATACAGATACAGACATTCGCGCTGGCGGACAAAGCCGTCCAGACCGGCTTGCGTGATCATGTCGGAATATCCTCGCTGCGCCCGCCCCAGCAGCGTGGCCAACGCAGTCGCCGAATGGGTGTAACGCGCGGGGGTGGAGCTGCGCAGGAAGCCGATCAGCCACGGCAGCAGTTGCGGCAGATAGCTCCAGCGCAGGCGCAAGGGGCTGGTGCCAGACAACAGATAACGCGGCAGATCGCGAAACACCGTGGGGTTGTTGACCGGGATGCACGCATAGTTGGCAAACGTTCCCGCGTTGCCGAACGAAGCACCACCGGCTGCCCCCGCAGGGTCGTACAGCGTGACCTGGTGGCCATCGTGCATCAGCCAATAGGCCGACGACAGTCCGACAAAACCTGCGCCGATGACCGCGACGTTTGCCATTTCCCGCTTTCCTGTTCATGCGCTGCGCCAGTCGCATGCGCGGCATCCAACAAAAAGGGCAGCAGCCATGACAGGCTCTGCCCTTGATGCACGCTTGTGCGTACTGGCTTTACTGCACCGGTGTCGGCAGGCCGGCCTTGAAGCCGTAAACCGTGATCGGGGCCTTTTGCAGATTGCCGTTCTCATCGTACGCGTAGGTGGTGACAATGCCTTTGTAGCTGGCCTTGTGCAGTTCAGCACTGATCTTGCTCGAGTCCACCGTATTGAGCTTTTGCATCAGTGTTGCCACGAACATGGTCTGGTCGTAGAACGAGGCAGCGTACGCATCCGGGTCCTGATTGAAGCGCTTCTTGTAGGTGGTCTTGAACGCAGGACCAGCCGCGACCTTGTCCAGAATGGCCCCGCCCTGGGCACAGAAGACCGTGTCGTTTGCCGCATCGCCTGCCAGCTTGCCGGTCTCTGCCACGCAAATGGCGTCACCGCCCAGAAGTTTGGACTTGACGCCCAGGCCCTTCATCTGCTTGACCATGGGGCCCGCCTGGCCGGCATATCCGCCATAGAAGATCACGTCAGGGTTCTTGCCTTTCATGTTCGTCAGGATCGCGCTGAAGTCGATGGACTTGTCGGTTGTGTAATCCTGTCCGACGATGGTCAGACCCAGTACCTTGGCTTCCTTGATGAACTCGTCCGCCAGGCCCTGTCCGAAGGCCGTGCGGTCGTCGATCACGCCGGCGGTTTTGGCTTTCATGGTCTTGAAGGCATATTGGGCCATGCTGCTGCCAATCAGGTTGTCGCCGGCGATCACGCGGAACACGCTCTTGTAGCCGCCCATGGTGACCTTGGGATTGCTGCCCACCGTGGACAGAATAGCGCCGCCGGCGTCATAGATCTTGGACGCGGGAATTGCCACGCCGGAGCAATAAGGCCCCATCACGAACTTGACCCCGGCATCCGTCAGCTTTTGCGCCACCGCCATGCCGGTCTTGGGGTCGCACTGGTCGTCTTCAGACGCCAATTCGAACTTCAAGGTCTTGCCACCCACCACCACCTTTTTGGTATTGAGTTCTTCCACGGCCATGCGCACACCGTTTTCGTTGTCCTTGCCGGCAAAGGCATTGGAGCCCGACAACGGGCCGGTGTGACCGATCTTGACAACCTGTTCCTGAGCCTGGGCGGACTGGATGGCACCCAGCGAAAGGGCGGCAGCAGCCATCGATAGAGGTAGCAGTTTGTAATGGAGGTTCATGGGATCGACTTTCTTTGGAAGGGGTGGAGATAATCGCCGATTGGCATCGCGCCAGCCCTCGGGTTAACCCTAGGCCGGTGGGTTTTCTTGATCTCCTTTTGATGCAGGTTCAGGGTGCATCGCACCGCTGTAAAACGAACGGATTCACACGATGAAAAGCTCCAAGGTCATCCATGTGGTGAGTTGCCACGCCGCCGGCGAGGTGGGCGATGTCATCGTCGGCGGCGTATCGGCCCCGCCGGGAGACAGCATCTGGGAGCAGTCACGTTTTATCGCCAGCGACGAGACGCTGCGCAACTTCATGCTCAACGAGCCGCGCGGCGGGGTGTTCCGCCACGTGAACCTGCTGGTGCCACCGAAGAACCCGCTGGCGCAGACGGGCTGGATCATCATGGAGCCCTGCGACACGCCGCCGATGTCGGGCTCCAATTCGATCTGCGTGGCCACCGTGCTGCTGGAGACCGGCATCATCCCGATGACGGAGCCTGTCACCGGCATGGTTTTGGAGGCTCCGGGCGGCTTGATCGACATCACTGCCGACTGCAAAGACGGCAAGGCTCAGCGAATCTCGGTGCGCAACGTGCCGTCTTTTGCGGCCAGGCTGGATGCGACGCTGGAGGTCGCAGGCCTCGGCTCGCTGGTCGTGGACACGGCGTATGGCGGCGACAGTTTTGTCATTGTGGACGGCGGGAAAATGGGTTTTGCCATCCGGGCAGACGAAGCGCGCGACCTGGCCGAACTGGGCATGAAGATCACCGCGGCGGCGACCGAGCAACTGGGGTTTGTGCACCCGGCCAATGCGGATTGGAAACACATCTCTTTTTGCCAGTTTGCCGGACCCTTGATCCGGGAAAACGGTGTCTGGACCGGCTCCAATGCGGTGGCGATCCGACCCGGCAAGATTGACCGCTCGCCCACCGGAACCGGCTGCTCCGCACGCATGGCCGTGCTGCACGCCAAGGGACAGATGCAGGTGGGAGACCGGTACCTGGCGCGCTCCATCATAGGCAGCGAGTTTGCCTGCCATATCGATGCCGAAACGTCGGTTGGCAATACGCGGGCCATCGTGCCAGTCATTTCGGGTACCGCGTGGATCACCGGCACGCACCAGTACACACTCGATCCAACCGACCCCTATCCGCAGGGTTATCGTTTGTCGGATACCTGGCCCATGTGACATCGCTGCGCACTCGCCGAAGGACCGCACCAGATCGTTGGCGACAGTCGGGAGCTACCGGTTGCTGGCCACCCTTACAACGTGAGGTCGTAGCCGATGGTCAGCGGCGCATGGTCGGAGAATTTTTCAGCCTTGTAGATCGACGCGGTCTTGGCCGTGGCCGCCAGGCCAGAAGTTGCCAGGTGGTAGTCCAGACGCCATCCGACGTTTTTCGCATACGCCTGCCCGCGGTTGCTCCACCAGGTGTAGGCGGCATCGGTGGCGGTAGGTTGCAGTTGCCGGTACACGTCCACCATCTTCGCCTGCTCCAGCAGTTTGGTCATCCACGCGCGCTCTTCGGGCAGGAAGCCGGAATTTTTCTGGTTGCTTTTCCAGTTCTTCAGGTCGATCTCCTTGTGGGCGATGTTGACGTCGCCGCACAGGATGAAATCGCGCCGCTTCTTGAGTTTCACCAGGTGCGGATAGAACGCATCAAGAAAACTGTATTTCGCCAGTTGCCGCTCCTCCCCGGATGACCCGCTGGGGAAGTACGCGCTGATGATCGACAGCTTGCGTGCGGGTGTGTCGAAGCGCAGTTCGAGGTAACGGCCTTCGGGGTCGAATTCATGTGAATCGAAGCCCACGATGACTGCGCTGGGTTCCTGGCGGGTGTAGACGGCCACGCCCGAATACCCTTTCTTTTCGGCGAAATGAAAGTGACCTGTCATGCCGGCCAGTGACTCGAACTTGTCTGCCACATCCGGCGCCTGGGCCTTCACCTCCTGCACGCAAATACAATCGGGCCGGGCTTGCGCAAGCCAAGGCTCCAGCCCTTTGCTGGTGGCAGATCGAATGCCATTGAGGTTCAGGCTGGTCAATGTGAACAAGGGAGTCTCCGTGTCGATAGTGGATGCAAACATGGCCAATCAGGTGCCACCGCCGGATCGGAGCCCGGATCCATTGGCACAGGATTTCGTGCGGTTCGCAGTAGAAAGTGGCGTATTGCGTTTTGGTGAATTCAAGACCAAGGCTGGGCGCATGAGCCCGTACTTCTTCAATGCCGGGCTGTTCGATGATGGCGCCAAGATGGGGCGTTTGGCGCAATTCTATGCGCGCCGCCTGCAGGGCAGTGGCATCACATTCGACATGATTTTTGGCCCGGCCTACAAGGGTATTCCCCTCGGAGCGACTTTGTCGGTGGAGCTCGCACGGCTCGGCCATAACGTGCCTTTTGCCTACAACCGCAAGGAGACCAAAGACCACGGAGAAGGCGGCACACTGGTCGGCGCCGCGCTCAAGGGCCGCGTCCTGATCGTGGACGATGTGATGTCCGCTGGCACCGCAGTGCGCGAATCAATCACCACTATCCGCGATGCCGGTGCCTCGCCCCATGCGGTGGTCATTGCGCTGGACCGCCAGGAAAAAGCCACCGAGAACGGCGCTGACAGCGACTTCAGCGCAGTGCAGTATGTACGTCGCGAGTTGGGACTGCAGGTTTGCAGCATTGCGAAACTGTCGGATTTGCTGCAGTATCTGGAGCACCACAGTAGCTCAGGCTTGGCCGCCGAATACCAACGCGTGCTCGCCTACCGCCAACGCTACGGCGTGGACGACAGCCAGTCATAAGGCAAGAAATGGGAGAACCACACGTGCGGGCTTCGCGGCGCTTGCTCAATGGCATGTGGCTTTTGCTCGTTGCCGCGCCCGCGTTGGCGCAGGCGCCGGCCACCGGCATCTACTCCTGTGTGGACGGAAAGGGCCGCAAGCTTACTTCCGACCGGCCCATTGCAGAATGTGTGGACCGTGAGCAAAAAGTGCTCAATCCCAGCGGAACCGTGCGCGCCAAGGTGGGCCCTACCCTGACTGCGCAGGAGCGTGCCGATATCGAGGCGAAGGAAAGACTGGAGAACGAAGCGCGTGCGCAGCAAGCCGAGGACCGGCGCCGGGAACGCGCCTTGCTGACCCGGTATCCGTCCCGTGCGGTGCATGACAAGGAGCGCGTCGAAGCGTTTGCCCAGGTGGCCGCCGTCGCGCAAGCGGCGCACAAGCGGGTGGAAGAACTGCTGAAGGACCTCGGCAGGCTGGACCAGGAGATGGAGTTCTACAAGAAGGACCCGAGCAAGGCGCCCTACGCCATTCGCAGACAGATCGAGGAGATCGCACAGGGGATCGGAGTGCAAAAGCGGTTCATCGCCGAGCAGGAACTGGAGTTGAAACGGGTCAGCGCGCGATTTGACGACGAGCTGGCGCGCCTGAAGCCTTTGTGGGCGGCGCAGAGTGCGGCCAGGTCACCGGTCCCCAAAACGACAAAAGCGCCTTGATGTGGAGCGGCGTTTGAGGCAAGCGGTTGTGGGTGCGTGCCGTGTTGACGGCGCGCAGGTCTGATGCAGGGTTGGGATCAGCTGGTACTGCGCGATATCGTCCTGGTGGGGGGTGGACACAGCCATGTCGGGGTGTTGCGCAATTTCGCGATGCAAGCGCTTCCCGGGGTGCGGCTGACGCTGATCTGCACCGATGCCCACACGCCTTATTCGGGCATGTTGCCAGGCTATGTGGCCGGTCACTACAGCGAAGACGATGTCCATATCGATCTCGGCCGGCTGTCGGTGTTCGCAGGCGCGCGTTTCATCTGTGCCGAAGTCACCGGCCTGCAGTCTTCGGAGCGGCTGGTCCTCCTGCGCGGGCGGCCCCCCATTGCCTATGACTGCGTGTCGATCAATATCGGTTCCACGCCACAGCTGGCGCAGGTGCCGGGGGCCGGCCGATTTGCGGTGCCGGTCAAGCCCATCTTCCAGTTCAGGCAGCGCTGGCTTGCGCTCCTCAAGCGCGTCCGCCAATGGTCTGGGCCCATGGCGATCGCGGTGGTGGGGGGTGGTGCCGGGGGCGTCGAGTTGTTGCTCGCCATGCAGCACCGCCTGCGCCATGAACGGCAGCTGCTGCAGCGCGACCCTGACGACTTGACATTTCATCTGTTCACGGCGGATGCCCACATCTTGCCAACCCACAACCCGCGTGTGCAGCGCAGGTTCGACGCCGTGTTGCGGGCGCGCAAGGTGCAGGTGCACCGCTCGGCTGCCGTTCAGGAGGTGACTCAGGCGGGAGTGCGCGTGCCATCGGGCGAGTGGTTTGCCGTTGACGAGACTGTGTGGGTCACGCGGGCCGGCGCGGCCGCCTGGTTGCGCGGCACCGGCCTGGCCCTGGATGGGGAGGGGTTTGTGCTGGTCAATGAGTTCCTGCAGTCGATCTCGGATCCCGCAGTGTTCGCGGCCGGCGATATTGCCAGCATGCAAGGGCGCCCTTTGGAGAAGGCCGGTGTTTTCGCGGTGCGCATGGGGCGGCCGCTGGCCGAAAATTTGCGGCGTGCGGTGCAGTCCCGGCCACTGCTGAGCTACCGACCGCAGCGTCGCTGGCTGGCGCTGATCAGTACGGGCGACCGGTATGCAGTTGCCTCGCGCGGTGCCATCGGTTTCGCCGGTGCGTGGGTATGGCGCTGGAAGGATTGGATCGACCGGCGTTTCATGCGGCTTTTTACAGAGTTCCCCGCCATGTCGCGAGGCGCCAGGGGAACCGGTCCGGCGCCCACAGTGGTGTTGTCGACCCACGAGTCTCAGCAGGCGGTTTCGGCATCGGAGATGCGTTGTGGAGGGTGTGGGGCCAAGGTCGGCGCGCCGGTGTTGTCGCGCACACTCGCGGCCCTGCGGCCGCTGCAACGCGATGACGTGCTGATCGGCCTGGAGTCCCCCGACGATGCCGCGGTCGTGCGGGTGCCCGCAGGACGTGTCTTGGTTCAAAGCGTGGATTTTTTCCGCGCGTTTGTGGACGACCCCTACCGCTTTGGGAAGATCGCCGCCAACCATGCGCTGGGCGATATTTTCGCCATGGGGGCAGAGCCGCAGACGGCCCTGGCGCTGGCCACCCTGCCACCGGGGCTGGACCGGCAGGTGGAGCAGGAACTCTTGCAGATGATGACCGGCGCCATCGAAGTGCTCAACGCGGCGGGTTGTGCGCTGGTGGGAGGGCACACCGGGGAAGGCCGCGAACTCGCGCTCGGGTTCTCGATCAACGGGCTGGTGGCCGCCGACTTGCGGGGCCTGATGCGCAAGGGTGGCATGCGCGCGGGTGACCTGCTGATCTTGACCAAGCCACTCGGCACCGGTACCTTGTTCGCAGGCCAGGCGCAAATGGCCGCGCGCGGGCGCTGGATCCAGGCCGCGCTGGTGTCGATGGAACTGTCCAGCCAGGGTGCCGCTCAGGCGCTGCGCGAGCATGGCGCCTCGGCATGCACCGACGTCACCGGTTTCGGGCTGCTCGGGCATCTGGTCGAAATGACGCGCGCCTCAGGCGTGGATGCGCGCATCGACCTTCCAGCATTGCCCTTGCTCGACGGCGCGCTCGAATGCGTGGCATCGGGAATCGTCA
>JAYVRP010000037.1:0-2716 GCA_043776215.1 Rhodoferax sp.
CTGGCCGGGTTGCTGTGCGATCATTGCCCGGAATCGCCGAACACCTGATGTCCACACTGCCCGCCATCATCGACCTGGAAGCCTCGGGCTTTGGCAAGGGCAGTTATCCGATCGAAGTCGGTTTTGTGCTGGCCGAAGGTCACACCTACTGCAGCCTGATCCTGCCGGCACCCCACTGGCGCCACTGGGATGACACGGCGCAGGCCGCGCACCAGATCACGCGCGACACCTTGCTATCGCACGGCAAGCCGGCCTCTGAAGTGGCGCGCGCGCTCAACCAGCGGCTGCGGGGCCAGACGGTGTACTCCGACGGCTGGGCCAACGACTATAGCTGGCTCAACCTGCTGTTCGACGAGGCCGACATGACGCCGGCCTTCAAGCTGGACAACCTGCGCACGCTGCTCGACGAACAACAGGCCAATGCCTGGCACGCCTGCAAGGAACGGGTGATTGCAGAACTCCGGCAACCGCGACACCGCGCCAGCAACGATGCGCGCGTGTTGCAGGTCACCTACCAGCGTCTGCGCGCGCAGACGGCGTCAGATGGCCAGTGAGCACAAGGCCCGTGCAAGTGGTGCCAGCGCAAACAGCGTCGTCGGGTTGCGCACGTGGCGCCGAATTCAGTCGTGTCTGGTCCAGCACGCGGGCCAGCCAGACGCGCTCCCGTCGACAAGCTCAGGCCAGCAGATCGAGCAGCTTGAGCCGCTGCACCTTGCCTGACGGGCCACGCGGCAGATCGTCCACCAGCCGAATCAGCTTGGGCGTCTTGTAGCGGCCGAGGTGCTCCAGGCAAAATTGCCTCAACCCCTCTTCGTCCACGCTGTGGCCTGGCCGCAGCACCACGCAAACCATGATCTCCTGGCCATAGTGGCGGTCCGGGATGCCCACCGCGGCGGCATCCAGTACTGCCGGATGGCGCAACAGGGCTTCGTCGATCTCGCGTGGAGCGATGTTCTCGCCGCCCTTGATGATCAACTCCTTGATGCGGCCAGTGACAAAGAAGAATCCGTCGCTGTCGCGGTGCCCGAGATCGCCGGTGCGCAACCAGCCATCGGGTGTGAACGCCGCAAGCGTGGCTTCCTCGTTCTTGTAATACCCACGCATGACGTTGGGCCCGCGAATGGCCACTTCACCGGTCTGGCCATCGGGCAGCGGCACACAGTGCGTGTCGATCACGCGGGCCTCGCAACCCGAGGCGCGGCCTACCGCGCCCAGTTTGCGTTGCTCCGGCTCAAGCGGGTTGGAGAACGAGGGTGCCACGGTTTCCGTCAGGCCCATGGTCTCGATGATGCCGATGCCGAACTTGCGCTCGAACGCCCGCAGGTGCTCCGGTGGCAGCGCGGCCGATGCGGACCGGCAAAAACGGATGCCTCCGGTGTGCGCCCCTGGAGGTGCCTCGCCCTCCAGCAGATACGAAATCATGGTCGGCACCACGTTTATCCAGGTGCATTGGCACTGGAGCGCCTGGGCCCAGAAGCGGGCCGCCGAAAACCTGGCCGGCATGGCCAGGCTGCCGCCATGCGCCAGTGGTGCGAGCATGGTCACGGCGAACGCATTGATGTGGTAGAACGGCAGCACTGCCAGCACACGGTCGGAGGGACCCAGGGCATGCTCGGCGCTGATGGCTGCGGCATTGGCGGCCAGGTTGGCCTGGGTCAGCATCACGCCCTTGGGTACCCCGGTGGTGCCGGACGTGTACATCAGCAAGGCAAGCGCGTCGCTGGCGGGCGCCGGCCACTCTTGCGACGCAGCCAACGGTGACGCGGCGGCGCCAGGCAGTTTCGTGGCGTCGGGGTCGATCACCAGCACACCCACCGCGCGACCGATCTGCGCCAACATGCCACGCACCGGTTGTTCCCATTCAGGACCGACCACAACCAGCGTGCAGTCGCTGTGCCCAAGCACATACCGCATCTGCTCGGGCTGCGACAGCAGGTTCACAGGGTTGACGCACCACCCGCCCGCCATGGCGCCCAGCAACACACGCAGGGTCATCAGGCCGTTCGGCATGACCAGCGACACGGTGTCGCCAGGTCGCGACCCGTGCGCCTGCAGAAGGTCTGCCACCTGCCGGCAGGAGTCGGCGAGGGCGTGGAAGGTCAACGCATGGAGCCCCTCGCCATCCATGGCAAGCACCGCGTCCGGCCGTTGCTGCGCCTGGCGCTCGACCATATCGCGCACGGTGGCACCGGCGCCAATCATGAGCTGCCGAACTTGTCGAAGAAGGCGCCGAAGATCTCCCGCTCGGTCGGCAAATGCTCGGGGATCGGCCGCGAGATACGCGTGATGTTGAGGTAATGCCGGTAGTTCATGTTGTCCGAGAAGTTGTTCTTGCCCCAGGTGCCGCAACCCATGGAAAGCGAAAACGGCAGACCGTTGTCGAAGCTGCCCCCGGTGGCGATGCAATGCGCCTGGTCGACGATGACACGCGACACTGGCAGGCGCAATCCCAGTTGCAATGCGCGCGCAGACTGTGCGCTGTGCAGCCCGACCGAGTGGCCGGCGCCCTGGTAGGCGTAGATCGACTCCACGACCTGCATCGCATGCTCGAAATCAGGTGCGCCGTAGAGCGCCAGCACCGGGCACAACTTCTCGCCCGAAAACGGATGGGCGTCGCCAAAACCGTCTTCCTCCACCAGCAGCATGGTGGGGGACCTGGCGGCGATGTCGGCAAGGCCGGCGCGTTGCGCCACCACCGTGGCCGACTGGCCCGTGA
>JAYVRP010000038.1:0-2714 GCA_043776215.1 Rhodoferax sp.
GCTGTCGCTGGAGGACTTTGGCAAGAAACTCGTCAAGGGCGGCGCGTTTATCGACGTGAAAGCGGCGTTTGACGCGAACGAGATCAAGGGTGCTGGTTATAAGCTGTGGAGACTGTAGCGACGCAAAGTCACCAACCAATACGTTTATGCAAAACCACGCCAGGAGTCCAAGATGAAAAGCACCATTGAAATCGATTGCCCGCCTGAAATATTGATGGGTTTGCATCTGGATGCGAAACAGTTTGGCGACCTCATCAAATTGCAGGCTGCAACGGCCCTGTTCAAGGAGGGCAAGTTGTCTTCCGGAATGGCAGCGCGGTGGTGCGGGATGCCACGTGTTCATTTTTTGATGCATGCCATGCAGTCAGCAGGTGCAACCTTGTTGGATGACACCGAAGATGACTTGGCGCGTGAAACGGCGCTGTTGTGATCGTTTATTCGAATACGACGCCGTTCATAGCACTCAGCAGCGTTGGCCTGCTTGACTTGCTTCCCACGATTTTTGGTGAGGTACATGTTGCACCTTCCGTTGTGCAAGAGTGCCGTGAAGGCGGCCGTGTTCTTGTGCCCGACTTGGCAGGTTTACCTTGGATCAAAATTCAGGTGGTATCAAATAGTGCAATGCAGTTGCCAGCACCTTTCGAGCTGGATCGTGGCGAGCGAGACACGTTGTTACTGGCGATCCAAGCCCCTGACTCACTGGTTGTCATGGACGAAAAACTGGGCAGAAATACGGCTGAGTACTTGGGGTTGCGTGTAACGGGTACGTTGGGCGTTCTTGCAAAAGCACGTTTGCAGGGCTTGATACCGTCGTTCACGCAAGTCGCTGAACAGATGCGCAAGCAAGGCATCTACTACCAAACTGATTTGGTAAGAAAAATCGCGGTGCGGGTGGGGGAGAACAATTGATCAGCCTACGAAGCGAGCAGGTCGTGGGAAACCAACATGACGGTTGACCAGCGCCCCCATGTGGTCCACGTCATGTACCGCTTCGACACCGGCGGCCTGGAAAATGGCATCGTGAACCTGGTCAACCATATGGCGCCGGAAGCTTACCGGCACACGATTCTGGCGCTGACGGAAGTGACGGAGTTTCGCCAGCGAATTCACCACAAGGACGTCGAGTTCATTTCGCTGCGCAAGCCGCCTGGGCACGGGGTCTGGCAATACACCAAACTCTTCAAGTTGTTTCGCCGACTGCGCCCCCACATCGTTCACAGCCGCAACCTCGCCGCACTGGAGGTTCAAGTGCCCGCCTGGGCCGCTGGCGTCCCGATTCGTATCCACGGTGAGCATGGGCGCGACGTGGGGGACCTGGATGGCAGTAACGTCACCTACCAGCGCGTTCGCCGACTCTATCGGCCGTTTGTTCACCATTACCTGGCCCTTTCGCGGGACCTTGAAGAGTATTTGGCACACAAGGTACGCGTGCCGAAGCATGCCATCACGCAGGTCTACAACGGGGTTGACACCGAGCGTTTTCGTCCGAATTCGGATGGTCCACAACCAATAGAGGGCTGCCCGTTCGACCCATCGCGGCACTGGCTGGTCGGCACCGTTGGCCGCATGCAGACCGTGAAGGACCAGGTCATGCTGGCACATGCATTTGTTCAAGCCTTGGTTTTGGCACCTGAACTCAAGGCCCGCATGCGCTTGGTGATGATTGGCGACGGCCCCTTGCGCGCGCAGGCACTGGCGGTGCTCGATGCCGCCGGAGTCAGCGACCTGGCCTGGCTGCCCGGTGAGCGCAGTGACGTGGCCGACGTCATGCGCGGCCTGCACGCGTTTGCTTTGCCCTCTCTGGCCGAGGGCATCTCCAACACCATTCTCGAAGCCATGGCCAGTGGTTTGCCAGTGCTAGCCACCGCCGTGGGCGGTAACGCCGATCTGGTCGAAGCCGGGAAGACCGGCCACATCGTTCCCGCAGCCGATCCGAACGCCATGGCGCAGCACTTCGTAGGCCTGTGCTCAGGCCCGGAACACGCCCGCGCCATGGGCGTAGCCGGCCGACACCGTGTCTTGACCCACTTCAGCATGCAGGCCATGGTTTCCACCTACCAGGCTGTGTACGATCGCCAGATGCAACGCGTTCGCTCCCACCAACAGAACCACTGACCCAGCATGTGCGGAATCACCGGAATCTTCGACACCCGCGGCGGTAGCGACATCAAGCGCGCGGTGCTCCAGCGCATGAACGACTCGCAGTTGCACCGCGGGCCCGACGAAGGCAGCCTGCACACCGAGCCCGGCGTCGGGCTGGGCCATCGCCGCCTGTCCATCATCGACATCGCCACCGGCCAGCAGCCGCTGTTCAACGAAGATGGCTCGGTGGTGGTGGTGTTCAACGGCGAAATCTACAACTACCAGCAGTTGATCCCCGAGCTGCAGGCACTGGGCCATGTGTTCCACACCAAGAGCGACACCGAGGTGATCGTCCACGCCTGGGAATCCTGGGGTGCCGATTGTGTCAAGCGCTTCCGTGGCATGTTTGCGTTTGCCCTGTGGGACCGTAACCAGCAGACTTTCTTCATGGCGCGCGACCGGATGGGCGTCAAGCCCATGTATTACGCGCTGCTGGACGACGGCATGTTGCTGTTTGGCTCGGAGCTCAAATCGGTGCTGGCCCATGGCGGCCTTCGCCGCGACATCGATCCGCTGGCGGTGGAGGAGTATTTCGCGCTGGGTTACGTGGCCGAGCCACGCACCATCTTCAA
>JAYVRP010000039.1:0-9013 GCA_043776215.1 Rhodoferax sp.
TCAACTGGCGCTGGCCATCCCTATGTGCCTGCTTTATGAAGCCGGTATCTGGGCCGCCAGGATCTTCATCAAGCATACCCAGGCCCCTGAGGAAAAGCCGGACGAGGTAAAACCCTGAAATCGGGCGACTTGTCTATTGCGCAGGGCGCCGGGGTTTGGGTCGCACCCCCGGTGTAACGGAGAGTTCCAGCTTCTGATCGCGTCGCTGAAGCTTGAAGGCAGATGCTGTTCCCGGTTTGAGCGCGGCGACTGCGGACAGCAGTTCTGACACGCTGGAGACATCCTTGCCGGTGACAGACGTGATGACGTCCCCGGGCCGGATGCCGGCCAGTGCGGCCGGTCCGTTTTGCAGCACGCCAGTGATGATGACGCCCTGTTTGGCTTTCACGCCAAAAGTCTCCGCGAGTTCGGGCGACAACTCGTTGGGTTCCACGCCAATCCAGCCGCGGGTGACCTGCCCGTCCTTGATCAACCCCTCCATGACCATGCGTGCAGTCGACACGGGAATGGCAAAACCGATTCCCATACTGCCTCCAGACCGTGAGTAGATGGCGGTGTTGATGCCAAGCAGGTTGCCATTCGTGTCCACGAGTGCGCCGCCCGAGTTGCCCGGATTGATGGCCGCGTCGGTCTGGATGAAGTTCTCGAAGGTGTTGATGCCCAATTGGTTGCGCCCCAGGGCACTGACGATGCCGCTAGTGACTGTCTGGCCGACCCCGAACGGATTTCCGATCGCCAGAACCTGATCGCCGACCTGCAGCGTGTCGGAGTTGCCTAGAACGATCACAGGCAACCGGTCGAGTTCTATCTTGAGTACCGCCAGGTCGGTGTCGGGATCCGTGCCGATCACCTTGGCGACTGTCCTGCGGCCGTCGTTGAGGATCACCTCGATGTCGTCCGCGCCCTCGATGACGTGGTTGTTGGTCAGGATGAGGCCTGATGCGCTGACAAGCACGCCACTGCCCAAGCCGGCCTGCGGCTCGGCCCCCTGTTCGCCAAAAAAGAAGCGGAACCAGGGGTCGCTTCCATGGGCGGGCGGCTTGGCGGTTTTGCTGGTATTGATACTCACCACCGCTGACGATGCCTTTTGGGCGGCAAGGCGAAAACTGCCCGCTGGCACTGCGCCAATTTGGTGGGATGGAGCCACCAGCACCGGCGAGTTGTACATGGAGGCTAGGTTCTTGCCGATCCACTCGGGCTTCAATGTCGCCACGACGAAATAGCCAGCCAGCAGAATAGTTGCGGCTTGCGAGAACAGCAGCCAGAGTCGTTTCATGGGGCAAATTGTAGGCGGCAGTTCAGCACCGATGCCACGCGAGTGCCAGGTCCACACGCCAAAGGCTCGCGGGCTATTGCGCGGTACAGTCGCAACACCGCTCATGATGCCCAAGACACAATGGATCCTGTTCATCGAACCTGATGCACCTGCCAAACCAGTGCCGGGTGCGCCCTGCAACGGCTGTGGCATGTGTTGCCTCGCGGAGCCCTGCCCAATCGGCGTCGTTTTGTCGGGTCGCGGTCGTGGTGCCTGTCGCGCCCTGCGATGGAATGCCGAGACTTGCACCTACCAGTGCGGCGCAGTGGTGCAAGCCGAATCGGTACTGCAGGCCTCTTTGCCCCAGACATTGGGCTTTCTCGTGCCTTGGCTCGCAGGCGGGCTGCGGCGACTGGCTCCTCGCTGGATTGCTGCCGGGAAGGGCTGTGACAGCACACTCCAGGCAGAGAGAGTGACAATGCGGCGTCCCGACACCGATCGCTGATGCGTGTGACCGACAAGCCCACCGCCCGCACCACCATGACGAACCGCCATCAACTCCTCCAGTCGCTGGACGGATTGCTTCAACCTGAAAGGTTTCGCGATTACGGACCCAATGGGCTTCAGGTCGAGGGCCGGGTGGAAGTGCGCAACATCGTGTCGGGTGTCACTGCCAGCCTGGCCTTGATTGAAGCAGCCATTCACACTGGTGCGGATACGATCCTGGTCCACCACGGCCTGTTCTGGCGTGGCCAGGACGGCCGGGTGACCGGGTGGATGCGAAAACGCCTGGCACTTCTCCTGGCCCACGACATCAACCTGCTGGCTTACCATTTGCCGCTCGATGCCCATGCCGAACTGGGCAACAACGTGCAGCTGGGGCGGGTCCTGGGCCTTGTCGCATTCGCGCGTTTCGGAGAGCAAGACCTGGGGTTCATGGGTTGTCGAGTCGATGGTGGTGAGTTTGAAGATGGCGCCGCCCTGGGGCGTGTAATTGGTCTGGCGCTGGACAGGTCGGTGACTGTCGTCGATGCAGGTCGGCGGCCGGTTCGGCGCGTAGCCTGGTGTACGGGGGGTGCACAGGGGTACTTCGAGGCGGCGATCCAGGCCGGGGCCGACGCCTTCGTCACAGGGGAAATCTCGGAACCGCAGGCGCACTACGCGCGTGAGTGCGGCGTGGCCTATGTGGCCTGTGGTCACCACGCCAGCGAGCGCTATGGAGTGCGTGCTGTTGGCGCACATGTCGCCGCCGAGTTGTCGCTCGTCCACACTTTCATTGACATTGACAATCCAGCTTGAACTGGCGCGACATGCAACAACCCATCGCCATCAGCCTTGGTGACCCGGCAGGCATTGGTCCCGAAATCATCGCCAAGGCCTTTCGCGATGCGCCGATCGATACGCGGGGGTGTTTTGTGGCGGGTGACGTGGGTACGATGCGCCGGGCCACTGGATTCATCGCGAATTCGGGTCTGTTGCGCCTGCCGGTGGCCGTGCTCGAAGGCCCCGGGGGAGCCATGGAGGCCCCACCGCGTTGCGTGCCTGTGCTTCAGGTCTGTCCCGTGCAGGCGTGTGTACCCATTGGGTTTGTGAGCGCTTCGGGTGGTGCCATGGCAGCGCATTGTGTCGAGTGGGCCGCAATGGCTGCATTGCGTGGGGAGATATCCGCCATGGTGACCGCGCCACTCAACAAGCAGGCCTTGTCAGCGGCGGGTGCCCCGTATTCAGCCTATCCGGGCCATACTGAATTGCTTCAGGCCTTGGCGGCGGATTTTGCGTGCCGACCGGTACGTGAATTGCCCGTCCGCATGATGCTTGCCAATGACGAATTGCGGACCGTGCTAGTCAGTATCCATGTGTCGCTGCGCGAGGCCATTGAGGCCGTCACGTTTGGCAATGTATTGCAGACTTTGCAGATCACCCACCAGGCATTGGGGACGCTGCTGGGGCGGGTGCCGCAGATCGCGGTGGCGGGCCTTAATCCCCATGCTGGCGAGGGCGGGTTGTTTGGCCGGGAGGAGATGGAAGTTATCGTGCCGGCCGTGGCAGCGGCACGGGCGCAGGGAATCCTTGTGCACGGGCCGTTGGCACCGGACACGGTTTTCATGCGCTCGCGAGCACGATCTGGTGTGCCATCGGAGTTCGATGTCGTCGTGGCCATGTACCACGATCAAGGACTGATCCCGGTGAAATACCTGGGGCTCGACCAAGGCGTCAATGTCACATTGGGGTTGCCGATGATCAGGACCAGCCCGGACCACGGCACCGCCTTTGACATTGCAGGAACTGGTGCCGCCGATGCCAGCAGCCTTGTCGCCGCCATCAGGATGGCCAAACGCATGGCTGGCTGGCCGGACTAAAACCGCGGCCCGATCTGACTGCAGCTACGTTGCGCAGCTACAGCGGGCTATTTCTTGAGGCTATCGCGAATCTGGCGCAGAAGCAGGACGTCTTCCGGTGTCGTGACCGGGGCCGGCGCAGCAGCAGGAGCCTCTTTCTTGAGCCGGTTCATCTGCTTGATCATCATGAAGATGATGAACGCGAGAATCATGAAGTTGACTGCAATCGTGATGAAGTTGCCATAAGCGAATACCGGTACGCCGGCCTTTTTCAGATCGGCGAGTGCCATCGCGGTTCCCGCAGGCACCTTGCCGAGCACCACGAACAGGCTCGAAAAATCCAGGCTCCCGAAGATGGCACCCACGATGGGCATGATCAGGTCGCCCACAGCCGAGTCGACAATCTTCCCGAAGGCGCCGCCAATAATCACACCGACCGCCAAGTCCATCACATTGCCCTTGACGGCAAACTCCTTGAATTCCGACATCATGCTCATGACCATTGCTCCGTTGTTGATTGTGCATTGGCCGCACGAATTGACGACCAAACCGCATTATTGAGGAACTTAAGCGAGGCAAAGGTAAAGAATTTGACAGCAGCGTCAGGTGCCCTGTCGGGTCACCGGTGCCCGCGCCTGTCACAGCGCCAGAGGTCGTCAAGTACAATCCCGCGCTGATCCTGATAGCGATGTTTTCATTGAGGAATCCCATGAGTGACACCCAAGTCGACAGCAGCAAACGAACGTGGCTGATCGCGTCGAGTTGCGCTGGCGTGGTGGGCGGTGTGTTCACAGCCGTCCCGTTTGTCAGCAGTTTCCAGCCTTCTGAGAAGGCCAAGGCCGCAGGTGCCGCGGTCGAGGCCGATGTCTCCGCGCTCAGGCCGGGCGAAAAGATGACCGTCGAGTGGCGTGGCAAACCGGTCTGGATCGTGCGACGCACTCCCGAGCAACTGGCGGGCCTCAAGACCCTCGATCCCCAACTCGCAGACCCGAAGTCGCAGCGCAAACCTGACGAGTTAACTCCTCCCTACGCCCTCAATGAAGCGCGCTCCATCAAGCCCGAGTTTCTGGTGGTGGTGGGTATTTGCACCCACCTGGGCTGTTCTCCTTCCGACAAATTCCAGTCCGGCCCGCAGCCGTCGCTGCCGGACGACTGGCAAGGTGGCTTTTTCTGCCCCTGCCACGGCTCCACGTTCGACCTCGCAGGCCGCGTCTACAAGAACAAACCCGCACCCGACAACCTCGAAGTGCCGCCCCATATATACCTGTCCGACAGCCGCCTGCTGATCGGCGAAGACAAGAAAGCCTGACCGGACACCATGATGGCTAAATTCAAAGAAGTCTCCCCCAACGCGCCGATGCCGGAAAAGTTGCTGAACTGGGTCGACAACCGGTTCCCGCTGAGCAAGCTGTTCGAGGATCACATGTCGCGTTACTACGCGTCAAAGAACTTCAACTTCTGGTACATGTTCGGTTCGCTTTCTTTGCTGGTGCTGGTGATCCAGATCGTGACCGGCATTTTCCTGGTGATGCACTACAAGCCGGACGCCGCTCTGGCCTTCGGCTCGGTCGAGTACATCATGCGCGACGTCCCCTGGGGCTGGCTGGTGCGTTACATGCACTCCACAGGAGCCTCGGCGTTCTTTATCGTGGTCTACCTGCACATGTTTCGCGGCCTCATGTATGGTAGCTACCGCAAGCCACGCGAGTTGATCTGGGTGTTCGGCTGCGCGATCTTCCTGTGCCTGATGGCCGAGGCTTTCATGGGTTACCTGCTACCCTGGGGCCAGATGAGCTACTGGGGCGCCCAGGTGATCGTGAACCTGTTTGCCGCAATCCCGTTCATCGGTCCGGACCTGGCCCTGCTGATCCGTGGCGACTATGTGGTGGGTGACGCCACGCTGAACCGCTTCTTCAGCTTCCATGTCATCGCCGTGCCGCTGGTGTTGCTGGGCCTGGTGGCCGCACACATCATCGCGCTGCACGAGGTCGGTTCGAACAACCCCGACGGCATCGAGATAAAGGCCAACCTGGGCAAGGACGGTATCCCCCTCGACGGCATCCCGTTCCATCCGTACTACACGGTGCACGACATTTTTGCCGTCAGCATGTTCCTGATGGTTTTCAGCGCCATTGTTTTCTTCGCACCCGAATTCGGCGGCTATTTCCTCGAGTACAACAACTTCATCCCGGCGGACCCGTTCAAGACGCCGTTGCACATCGCTCCCGTGTGGTACTTCACGCCGTATTACTCGATGCTCCGTGCGATCACGGGCGAAATGATGTACGTGCTGATCGCCTGTGTCGCAGGCGGTGCTTTGCTCGCCGTAACCAAGCTCAAGTTGCCCGGTTTCCTGAAACCTGTCGTCCTGCTTGTGGCGGTTGGTGTGGCCGCGATGATGCTGTCGATCGACGCCAAGTTCTGGGGCGTCGTGGTGATGGGCGCTGCGGTCATCATTCTGTTCTTCCTGCCGTGGCTGGACAACAGTCCGGTCAAGTCGATTCGTTACCGTCCGGGTTGGCACAAATATCTGTATGGCGTCTTCGTCGTCAATTTTGTGGTGCTGGGTTACCTGGGTGTTCAGCCGCCGTCTGACATTGGTGGGCGCGTTTCCCAGGCAGGTACATTGTTCTATTTTGGTTTTTTCCTGTTGATGCCTTGGTGGAGCACCTTGGGTGAGTCGAAGCCCGTTCCCCAGCGTGTCACCTTCGCGGCGCATTGAGCGTGAGGTAACAATAATGAAAATATCAGGTTTTTCTGCAAAGTTGGTGTGGGGGTTGGTCGCCTCCTGGGTTTTGGCAGTGGGTGCGCATGCCAATACCGCTGGTGCGATTGCATGGGACAAGGCGCCCAACAAGACGAATGATCTCGTGGCACTCCAAAATGGCGCCAAGCTCTTCGTCAATTACTGCCTCAATTGCCACTCGGCCGCGTTCATGCGTTACAACCGCCTGACGGACATCGGCTTGACAGAGCAGCAGATCAAGGACAACCTCCTGTTTACCACCGACAAGGTGGGTGACACCATGGTGGCGAACATTGATCCAAAACAGGCCAAACAATGGTTCGGGGGCAACCCCCCGGACCTGACGGTCATATCGCGTTCACGCTCGGCCGGCGGCCAGGGAACAGGTGCTGATTACCTTTACACCTATTTGCGCACCTACTATCCGGACGAGAGCAAAGGAACCGGTTGGAACAACCTGGCGTTTCCCAATGTCGGTATGCCGCATGTTCTGTGGCAGTTGCAGGGCAGCCGCGCTCCCGTGTATGAAGTGGCCCAAGAGCATGGCCATGAAGTGAAAATTTTCAAGGGGTGGGAGCAGTTGACCCCCGGAACGATGACGCCCCTCGAGTACGACCAGGCGATTGGAGACCTTGTCAGCTTCCTGCAATGGATGGGCGAGCCCGCGCAAAACACGCGAACCCGGGTTGGTGTCGGTGTTCTGTTGTTCTTGTCGGTGCTGACCGTATTTACCTGGCGTTTGAACGCCGCATACTGGAAAGACGTCAAGTAGTCTCGGTCTCGGTACAGGCCCTGCTGCCTTGGCAGGGTTTGCTTTTTCAGAGTGGGATGGCCATGATGCTTCCCACTCTTTTTGATTTTTAGGAGCCCCCGCCATGATGGTGTTGTATTCAGGAACTACCTGCCCTTTTTCCCATCGTTGCCGATTCGTTTTATTCGAGAAAGGGATGGACTTCGAGATCCGCGACGTGGACCTCTACAACAAGCCCGAAGACATCAATGTGATGAACCCCTATGGGCAGGTGCCGATTCTGGTCGAACGTGACCTGATTTTGTACGAGTCCAACATCATCAACGAGTACATCGACGAACGTTTTCCCCATCCACAGCTGATGCCCGGCGACCCTGTGGACCGTGCCCGGGTCCGCTTGTTCTTGCTCAACTTCGAAAAGGAGTTGTTCGTGCATGTCTCTACGCTGGAGTCCCGCGCAGCCAAGAGCAACGAAAAGCTGCTCGAAAAATCGCGCGCCCATATCCGTGACCGTCTGACCCAGCTGGCACCTATTTTCCTGAAGAACAAGTACATGCTGGGCGACGGGTTTTCCATGCTGGATGTTGCGATTGCCCCCCTGCTGTGGAGGCTGGATTACTACGGCATCGACCTGAGCAAGAACGCAGCTCCGCTGCTCAAGTATGCCGAAAGGATTTTTTCGCGTCCGGCATATATCGAGGCACTAACGCCGTCCGAGAAAGTGATGCGCAAGTAGATTCGGGGGGTCCCTGATGATCGACGCACAAGACGCCACATCGACGCGGCCCTATTTGATTCGTGCACTGTATGAATGGTGCACGGACAACGGTTTCACGCCGTATGTGGCGGTCCAGGTCGATGACACGGTGCAGGTTCCACGCGAGTACGTGAAGGATGGCGAAATCGTGCTGAATATCAGCTTCGATGCCACTAGCTCACTCAAGCTCGGCAACGCGTTCATCGAATTCAGTGCCCGCTTTGCCGGCACCGCGCGCGAGATCATGGTGCCAGTGGACCGTGTCATAGCGATCTACGCCAGGGAAAATGGCCAGGGCATGGCTTTTCCGATCACGATGCCCGGCGGCAAGCCGCTTGACGCGGTAGTTGGTGGAGGGCCGGTCGCTCCGGAAGCAACGCGACCCATGGACAGTGAGGTGAAGCTTGTGCCACTTTCACAGGCGGTGCCCGAGGGTGGCACTGAAACTCCCGATGCGCCGCCCCCTGCTACAAGGACCAAGCCGACACTGACACGGATCAAGTAGTTTCTCGTTGCCATGCCGCCTGTGTTGCGGCATGGCAGCTCGCAATTCGGGCTCCTGTAAAATTTCCATGTGCCGATTTAGCTCAGTTGGTAGAGCAACCGCCTTGTAAGCGGTAGGTCAACAGTTCGAATCCGTTAATCGGCACCATTTTCCAGTTTCACATAGCCCGTCATTAATGAAGCCACCAGAGGGGCGGTGATCCACCGTGTGGTGCACACCGGCCACCAGTCAACGACAGCTTTTGGTCCATTCGGGCCACGCGGCCATGGTCTCGAATGCCAAGCGCGCCGTTGCGGCCATCTGGCGCGGGGTGATTGACGCAATCGGTTGCTAATATGTTTCAAAGTGCAGCCGCCCGTCGCGCTTGAGTGCGGCGCCGAGCGTTTCCCAATGAAGTCCACCTTGGCCGGCGATATCCCGCAGCGCGAGCAGGACGCCTTCTTCCATGCTCTTGAGGCCGCAGACATAGAAGTAGCTGTTGGGGTCTGCCAGCAACCGCGCTAGATCGGCTGCGCGTTCGCGCATGGCATCCTGCACATATTTCTTGGGTTGACCGGGCGTTCGGCTGAATGCGAAGCTCGTGTCAATGAAGTCTTTGGGAAGGTTCTGCAGCGGGCCGAAGTAGGGCAGTTCCTCCTTGGTGCGGGCACCGAAGAACAG
>JAYVRP010000040.1:0-2711 GCA_043776215.1 Rhodoferax sp.
GCGACTGGGAGCAACGCGGCATCCTCGAACCCAGCGCGGCACAAGCCCTGCGCCGCTGCCAGGCGCACCCCGAATGGTTCGACCTGTCGGACCGCACACTGGTGTTGCTCGGCGCCGGCAGCGAGGCCGGGCCGCTGCGCTGGCTGGCGCAGTGGCGTGCCCACATCGTCGCGGTGGACGTTGCGCGTGCGCCGGTGTGGCAACGCATCCTGGGCGTCGTGCGCCAGGGCAATGCCCGCATGTCGGTGCCAGTACGCGGTGACATGGCCGATGCCACTGGCGACGGCTGGGTCGACCATGCCGGCGCCGATCTGCTGACCGAAGCACCGGCCATCGCCAGCTACCTGAACAGTCTGGGCGTGCCGCTCGATATCGCCGCCCTGGCTTACCTCGACGGCGAGCGACACGTGCGGGTGGCCATGGGCATGGACATGGTGATGGCAGCGGCGTGCGCGGCGCGTGGCGACACCACCCTGGCCTTTCTGGCAACCCCCACCGATGTGTTCGCAGTGCACCGGGAAACCGCGCAGGCGGCGATGGCGGCGTTCGGGCATCGGCCACTGGCCACCCGCGCCCTGCAGAGTTCCTTGCGCCTGGCGGCCGGTGAACGGTTCTTCCAGCCCAACATCACGCCGGGCACAAGCACCGCTGCGCCCGGCCGCTACGCCGTGGTGGACAGCCTGGTGCTGGAGCAGGGGCCGAACTACGCGCTGGCCAAACGCCTGCAGCAGTGGCGCGCGCTGGTCGCCCGCGCGGACGGCCACCGCGTGTCCTTGAACGTGGCGCCCTCCACCGCCACCTCCTCGGTGGTCAAGAACCTCGCGTTTGCCGCCGGCCTGGCCGGCGCCGACAGTTTTGGCATCGAGGTCTTCGAGCCCGCCACAACCAACGCACTGATGGCAGCGCTGTGGGTGCACGACCTGCGCTGCGATGCTTCGGCGGCGAACCCGCACACACCCCTGGCGCACCCGTTCGAGTTGTTCATGGACAACGCCTGCCATGGCGGCCTGTGGCGGTGCGCCTACCTGCCACGCACCGCCCTGCCTTTTGCCGCCGCCCTGGGATGGGTGCGCCAACGATTCCAACCCGACTGACCGAGGAAGACGCCCATGCCCCAGTTCGCCGCCAACCTGACGATGCTGTTCAACGAAGTGCCGTTCATGGAGCGCTTCGCCGCCGCCCAAACCGCCGGATTCACTGCGGTCGAATTCCTGTTTCCCTATGCCTGGGACAAACACGAACTGGCCCGCGCACTGAAGACACACGGCCTGCACCAGGTGCTGCACAACCTGCCGCCGGGCAACTGGGAAGCGGACGAACGCGGCATCGCCTGCCACCCCGACCGGGGGGACGAATTCCGCGCCGGTGTGCAACAGGGCATCGACTACGCCACCACACTCGGCTGCCCGCAACTCAACTGCCTGGCTGGCAAGCTGCCTGCCGGTGTCAGCCGGGAAGCGGCGCGCGCCTGCTTCGTCACCAACCTGCAGTTCGCCGCCGCCGAGTTCAGAAAGGCCGGTCTGCGGCTGCTGATCGAGCCGATCAACTTCTACGATATTCCAGGGTTTTTCCTCAACACCACCGCGCAGGCGGCCGACATCCTGGAGGCGGTTGGCGCCGACAACCTGTTCATCCAATACGACATCTACCACGCCCAGCGCATGGAAGGCGAGTTGGCCGCCACCATGCAGAAATACCTGCCGCGCATCGGCCACATGCAACTGGCCGACAACCCCGGGCGCCACGAGCCCGGCACGGGCGAGATCAACTACGCATTCCTGTTCCGGCACCTGGACGCCATCGGGTACCGGGGCTGGATCGGCTGCGAGTACAAGCCGGCCACGACCACGCTTGCGGGGCTGGGCTGGCTGAAGGCACTGGCTTCTTGAGGGGTTTTCGTTTTTGCAGTTTTCTTTCGGCGTTGCTCGGTCTTTGTCCAGCGCGCCGGGGGGGTGTCTTTGGTCCGCGTTACCAATCACGCCCATCAATCTTGCGCTGGACCATGTCGCGCGGGTGCCGCATCTGGTGAAAACAGATGAACTTCTTGACCCAATAAACATACGCTTCTTGGGTGCGCAGGCTATAGTGCAAGTAACGGATTTGCTCACGTAACTGGTCCAGCAGTCGGGTTGACTTCAAAACCGGCGTGCTGGTTTTTCTGGAACTGTTATGACTGTTTATTTATCCAGTATATCGGCTGAAGCCCAGATTGCAAGCGGGTTTGCGGCGAGGCAGGCTGTCGATGTTAGGGAGACTCGGGGGATGTCATGGCGACAGACCTGACGTCTACATATTGAGTTCGGCGTCAGAAAACGCTCGCGCTTTGCTGCCGTTCTAAGAGCTTGATTATTAATCCGCTTCAGGCTACCAACAACCGCACTATGAATGCCCGAGCAAAAAACTTTCTTCGCGGGATCGGCAGCGTGATGGACTTGGCGCCTGCGCGTGATCTGCGAAAACTTGCACCTCGCCGCACTCCCGGCGAGCGTATGGCTAGCCATTTCGCCAGTGTTGGGAAGTCCGTTACCCGTGCATGCGGTACATTTGACGAACATGGCACGGCCCACACAACCAAAACAAAAGCCGCATAGAACCGCCGTTAGCACAACTAAGGAGTCTAGCAAAAATAACTTGAACACTATTGATGTGCGGCTTATCATGTCAAGGTGGACATAGCACAAACGATAGAGGCCAAGTACCGCGCATTGTCA
>JAYVRP010000041.1:0-2710 GCA_043776215.1 Rhodoferax sp.
CCGTACGCTATGAACGCTCCGCTTCCCGAACACATTCGCAAGGCCCTGGAAACCGTCACGCTGGATGACAAGTACGCGCTCGACCACGGGCGCGCTTTCATGAGCGGGGTGCAGGCGCTGGTGAAGCTGCCCATGCTGCAACGGGCCCGTGACGCTCTCGCTGGCAAAAATACGGCTGGTTTCATCAGCGGCTATCGTGGCTCTCCACTGGGGGGGTATGACCAAGCCTTGGTCAAAGCGGCGTCCTACCTTCGAGCGCAGAACATCGTTTTCCAGCCCGGCGTCAATGAGGAGCTCGCTGCGACGGCCTTGTGGGGCACGCAGCAACTGGGTTTTTCACCGCCAGGCACCAACCGGTTCGATGGTGTGTTCGGTATCTGGTACGGCAAGGGGCCGGGTGTGGACCGCTGCTCCGATGTGTTCAAACATGCCAACATGGCCGGTACCACGCCCTGGGGTGGAGTCATTGCTGTTGCGGGCGACGACCATGTGGCCAAGAGTTCCACCGCTGCCCACCAGAGTGACCACATCTTCAAGGCTTGCGGGTTGCCGGTGTTCTTTCCTGCGGATGTGCAGGAGATCCTCGATCTGGGAATCCATGCCTTGGCGATGAGCCGCTTCTCGGGGGTCTGGGCGGGCATGAAAACCATCCAGGAAATCGTGGAGTCCAGTGCCACCGCCGTGATCGATCCCGAGCGGGTTCGGGTCATTCTGCCGTCCGACTTTCCTATGCCTGCGGGGGGAGTTCATATCCGCTGGCCGGACCATGCGCTCGACCAGGAAGCGCGCCTGTTCGACACCAAGTGGTATGCGGCGCTGGCCTATATCCGTGCCAATCGATTGAATTACAACGTGATCGAGGGCAAAAATGACCGTTTCGGCCTGATCGCCAGTGGCAAGGCCTACAACGACACCCGCCAGGCGCTGATCGATCTCGGCCTCGACGACGCAAGCTGCCGCCAGTTGGGTATCCGCCTGCACAAGGTCGGGGTGGTGTGGCCACTTGAAGCGCAACTGACGCGGGAGTTTGCGACTGGCTTGCAGGAGATTCTGGTGGTGGAAGAAAAGCGCCAGGTCATCGAATACCAGCTCAAGGAAGAGCTTTACAACTGGCGCGCCGACGTGCGGCCCAACATTTACGGCAAGTTCAATGAGGTGGAGGGCGATTTTTCCGGCGGAGAGTGGTCGATGCCGAATCCGACCGCCAATACGCTGCTGCGTGCCAACGCCGACCTGTCGCCTCCCATCATCGCGCGCGCCATCGCTCAACGTGTCAAGCGCATGGGGGTGGATGCCGACATGCGTGCGCGCATTGACGCCCAGTTGGCCATTCTCGAGGCCAAGGAACGATCAATGCAGGTGCTGGAACTGGGTGCCACCACAGCCGGGGCCGACCGCGCACCGTGGTTCTGCTCCGGATGCCCGCACAACACCAGCACGAAGGTGCCGGAGGGCTCGCGCGCCATGGCGGGCATCGGTTGCCACTTCATGGCGATCTGGATGGACCGCAGCACGGCGGGTTTCACGCAAATGGGTGGGGAGGGTGTCCCCTGGGTGGGCCAGCAACCTTTCACGACCGACCAGCACATCTTTGCCAACCTGGGCGACGGCACCTATTTCCACAGCGGCCTGCTTGCAGTGCGCCAGAGTATTGCCGCCGGTGTGAACATCACCTACAAGATTCTGTACAACGATGCCGTCGCGATGACGGGTGGCCAGCAGGTGGGCGAGCGCCCCGAAGGCCACTCGGTGGCCCAGATCGCGCAGTCCATGCGCGCGGAGGGTGCCGCGCGCATCGTCGTGGTGACCGATGAGCCTGACAAGTACAGCGGTATCCAGCTGGTCGAAGGCGTGGCGGTGGAGCATCGCGACAAGCTGGACGCCATCCAGCGCCAATTCCGCGAAATCAAGGGCACCACGGTCATCATCTATGACCAGACGTGCGCCACGGAAAAGCGGCGCCGGCGCAAACGCGGCAGCCTGGCGGACCCGGCCAGACGCGTGGTGATCAATGAGCTGGTGTGTGAAGGGTGTGGCGACTGCAGCGTGCAGTCCAACTGCCTGAGCGTGGAGCCCCTGGAGACCGAGTTCGGCCGCAAGCGGCAGATCAACCAGTCCAGCTGCAACAAGGACATGTCCTGCCTGAAGGGCTTTTGCCCGAGTTTTGTGACGGTCGAAGGCGGGCAACTGAAGAAGAAGGCCCGCGACAAGGCATTGTCACCCTTCGAGCTTGGGGCGCTTCCGGACCCGGTGATGGAGCAGGCCTCGGCCCACCCGGGGCAGGCCTGGGGCGTGGTGGTCGCCGGGGTCGGGGGCACAGGCGTCATCACGATCGGCCAGTTGCTTGGCATGGCGGCGCACATGGAAGGCAAGGGAATCGTGACCCAGGATGCCGGAGGCTTGGCCCAGAAGGGGGGCGCCACCTGGAGCCACGTGCTGATCGCCGATAACCAGCAAGACATCCGCACGACGCGCGTGAGCATGGCGGCGGCGGACCTGATCATTGGTTGCGACCCGATCGTTACCGCCGGCAAGGAAACCATGCTGCGCATGCGTGCGGGGCGGACCCACGTGGCGCTCAACTCCTACAGCACACCGACGGCTGCGTTCGTGAAAAACGCCAATTGGCAGAATCCGGCCGAAGCCTGCGCTGCGGCGATTGCCTCGGCTGTGGGAGCTCAGGGAGTGTGTGCATTCAACGCCGATGCCG
>JAYVRP010000042.1:0-9008 GCA_043776215.1 Rhodoferax sp.
GTCGTTGGGCGCGATTCACCTCAGCCGTGGCGCAGAGAGGTGCTTGAGGATGCGCTCGATCACCTCGGCCTGCAGGATGGCGGCAATGATGTTGAGACCACGGCCGCAGTCGGGCTTGCTCGTGGTGAGTCCGCGTTCACCGGGGGCTTCGTGGGCCACGCCGGCTCCCACATCGGCCGCATCCTGGTGTTGGGCGCCAGCAGGCCCTGAAACCGGCACCGGTGCAGCCGGGGCACCGACTCGCGCGTCGCGTCACTCGCTTGCACCAGCACCGGCGTCGTGCCGCCAGCCGCGTTGAGCGCCTGCGCGAGTTCCGCCGAGAGCCAGGCTTGCACGTCGCCAAGAACCTGGAGTTTGCCAAGCGCCTCAACCATGCCGGCGTGCCGGTGGACTTGCACTTATACCCGGGTGGCCCGCATGGTTTCGACGGAATCGTGCCGAACACCACGCTGGCGCGGCGCGCCCGCAAGGAAACCGACGAGTGGCTGGCCAGCCGATTGCCGCGTCGCGGCTGACGCGACAGTCTTGGGGCGATTCCGCCTTCATTTTCGCAAGTACGTTGGTGTCACATGTCAAATTGTGCGGATGCAATCTCCCATTCGGGTGAATCGATTTCACCCTCGCGCAATGCACTTGGCGCTAGCATTGGTCTGGCGCGATGCCGATGTGAGAAGTCGTCACGCCGACAAAGCGCACCGGCCAGCTGAGCCGTCGGAGTCGGCTGGGTTCCGCTATGCCAAACCCGCAGAGTGATCTGGATATGACCAATTTGCAAGACCTGCTCGCTGTTCCTCCAAGTGGCCTGATCAAGCAAATCTGCGCCGTCAACCGAAAGCGCGTTTGCGGAATGTTGTTGGCTCTGGCGGCGTTTGCCTTGCCCGATATCGCGGCCGCGCAAACGGCCCCCGTTGCCGACTCCATCGAGAGGCTGTGTGTGGAACCTGACCGGGTGAAAGCGGAGAAGGCGCTGCATGCAAAGTGGGAGCTTCAAAAGCCGGCCAAGAACGAAAAGGAGAAGCTGGAAAGGGCGGAGGAACTTCGACAGAAACTCAAGAGCGTGCCGTATGAGATATGCCCTGCCTGGATTCGCGCCACCTTTAAATCGCCCCAGGTGGCGGACAAAGTGATCATGTTGCGCGAGGGCGTAGACCATCAAAAGAAGGTCGCAGAGGCGTCTTTCTGGAAGAGCTACCGTTGGTTGCAGTGGTACCAGTGGACCCTTGTTTTTCTCGGTGTGGTGGCGACGGCCTTGTCGGCGTTGGTGGCCCAGACCAAATCCGGCGATGCTGCGATGCAGGTGGCGCAGGCCAAGCGCATGCGGCAATTTGCACTGTTGACCGTGGTGGCGACCACTTTGGTCACCGCCAGCGGAACCATGGAGGCGTTTTATGGCCTGCGTGGCGGCACCGAACGTTACGCCAGGGTTTGGGGCGCGATGGGCGCCTTGCAGTCCAAGATCGATGATCGTCTGGTACTGGGTGAGTCACCCGACCCGGCCTTGGACCCGACGAAGTTCTTCATCGAGATGTCAAAAGAGCGCGACAACATACTTCAGCAGGCGGGTGAGCAATGGACCTCCAGCCTCAAGAATGCGGGCAGTAATCAGCGGTAACGGTGGGGTCTGTTCGCCCGCCACCTCACCACCGTCAACCCATACGCCGCCTTCGTGGAAAGTGGTGGCTACGCCGAAAAGATCAGTGATGGGACAGCCAGGGGCTGGCCCAGCGCGAGGGAAACCGGGCCTCGGAGGTCGAAGACGAGACGCAGCGCGAGTGGCTCGATTCGCGCGCCGGGGAACAGCGCCAGCAGCCTATGCGCTGGGAGGAGCAACTTGCGCACGGCATCCGAGCAGTGTGGGGCATCAACTGGTTCGACGCGCGTGCCTGTGCGCGCTGGCTCAATGTGGAGTTACGGGCCAGCGCGATGACGCTGGCGTCGCGGCGTACCGGGTGCAATTGCCTGCCGAGACCCGATGGCAACGCGCCGCGCGCTGCCGGCAGGCAATCGGCAGACGCTCGCAAATGGCCCTGGCGTGACGACCGAAAATCAACGCCACTGCCCGGCAATATCGACGACAGCAAAGTCGGGCGGGCCAGCGTGGTCGGCCTGTTCGAGGAGAGTGCCCCTGGGCTGGTAGACCTGGCGGGCAATGCAGGGGAGTGGCAGGCAACCGGTGCGAGGACAAGGGCGCTACAAGGCTGCCGTCCTTCTGCACAGCCTGCCACAGACGCTCCAGCCAGCGTCCCCGGATATCGGGATCCACTTCGACCTTGGCAATGAACGGCACCAACATGGTGACGGTCCGGTTCACTGCCGACCCGATGGCGCCCGACGAGCCGTCCACCTGCTCCAGCGCGGGCGAGAGGTTCTCCAGCAAGAATACCGCGCCTTCGGCGGCCAGCACGGGGTCTTTCCTGGCCATCGCCTTGATCTCGGCCAGGGCTTCCTTGATGCGCTGGATCGGAGTGTCCGAGCGCCAGCCAAAGGCCTGGCGGCGGAAGCGGGGGGCAAATTGCCATTTGTGGGCGGGCATGGGGAGTGTTACGGTGTCAGGCGCGCAGAGCGGGGACCCCCACGGGGCACGCTCCTGAAGCGGATCCTGCAGTGAGTTGTTGGCGCCTTACTTCAACGCCACCAACCGCCGCCGCACCACCACAGCGATGAACGCGCACCCCAGCACCAGTGCAAACCAGCCCACCAGCGTCGCTTTGCCCACGATGCCTCGCATGCCGGGTGAATGGATCACGTAGGGCGACAGCAGCACCACAAGGCCGATCAGTGCGCACAGGATACCCTTGAACATCATCTCGTTGTCGGCCTTCCTGTCGGCCTGGCGGGTGGCGGGGTTGCTGGGTCGGCGGGTGGGGGGCGAGGGTAGCGGCATGCAGTGATGGTAGCGGCAGGCTCGCCGCGCTTTTATGTGCGTATCTGTTTACCGGTCGATCACGCGCCGGGCGAATTGTTCCAGGTAGTCCATCAACTGATCGGCGCCTGCCACGGCGGCTGACTCGTCGCCGCTGGTGATGCCTTGCGCCAGTTGCAGGTGCGCTTTGGCGCCTTCGCCGATGTCGCCTTCGTGCTGGTAGGCGTACCAGAAGCGGCGGCACTGGACGATCAGCGGCGTGACGCATTTCACGGCCGAAAAATTGTGGCTGGCCCGGTGGTTCACGCGGTCGAGTTCCTGGTCGGCCGCCATGTAGTCGTCCAGCCGGCCACGGTGTGCGGCTTTGGTCATTTTTTCAGCGCTGCCTACGATTTCCTTGCGCTGGGTGGCGGTGGCGCGGCGGGTGGAGCAGGCGGCGATCAGGCGCTCCAGCGCGCGCCGGGTCTGGATCACGTCCAGATGGTCGGCCAGGTCGATGGCCGACACCAGCAGCCCACGGCGCGGCTGCTGCACGATGAGCCCGATCGACACCATGCGCAACAGGGCCTCGCGCACCGGTGTGCGGCCCAGGCCCGTGCGCTCGGCCAACTCTGCCTCCACCACCGGGCTGCCGGGTTCAAGCTGCAGGGTCGAGATCATGGTCTCGATGGCGTCGTAGGCAAGGTCTGCCGCGCGGCGTTTGGGCGCGGCGGCTGGGGGAGTGCTGGAAACCGCGGGCATGGTCTCGCAACGGCTCAGAGCCGAATGCCCCAGCCGAACGGATCATCGTCGTCGATCAGCAAGGTGGCCTCGGCGCTGATGTGGGCGCGGCCGCGTAGGGTGGGGATGATCTGGCCTGCGTCCACTTCATAACTGGCCTCGAAGCGGCTGCCAATCACGCTGGCCTGGTGCCAGATCGCGCCGGGTGCCAGTTGGCCGTTGGCGGCAAGGCAAGCGATCTTGGCGCTGGTGCCGGTCCCGCACGGCGAACGGTCGTAGGCATTGCCGGGGCACAACACGAAGTTGCGGCTGTCGGCCCCCTGGTCGTCGTCGCCGAACAACTCGATGTGGTCGATCTCCGCGCCCTCGGCCCCGGTGATGCCCTGGGCCGTCAGTGCCTTGCGCAGCGCGGTGGTGTAGGCGGTGAGCGCATCGAGGTTGTCGCTGGCGACGCGCTGGCCATGGTCGCTGACCAGCAGGAACCAGTTGCCGCCCCAGGCCACATCGCCGTGTATGACGCCGTGGCCGGGCAATTCGATTGCGACCTGCTGCAGGTGCCGGTACGACGCCACATTGCGCACGCTGACCGAGCCGTCGCCGTGCAGTGTGGCTGTGACGGTACCCACTGGTGTCTCGATCTTGTGAGAGCCCACACCGATGCGCCCCAGGTGGGCCAGGGTGGCCACCAGGCCGATGGTGCCATGGCCACACATGCCCAGGTAGCCGCTGTTGTTGAAGAAGATCACGCCGGCAGCAGCGTCAGCCGCCACGGGTGCGCAAAGCAGCGCGCCTACCACCACGTCGCTGCCACGCGGCTCCAGTACGGTGGCCGCGCGCCACCGGTCATGTTCGGTGGCCAGACGTGTGCGGCGCTCGGCCATGCTGCCGCTGCCCAGGTCCGGGAAACCACCAATCACGAGCCGCGTGGGTTCGCCGCCGGTGTGCGAGTCGATAACGGAAATGCGGTGCATACGCGAAGCCAGGGAAGCCGACCCTGGCTCAGGGAACCGATTGGTACTTGGCGGGCCGGGTCGCCAGCGCCTGCCTGACGATGCCTTCGACGAACGCGCGTTCGGCACCGATCAGCGGCAGGCGCGGGCGGCGCATGTGTTCGGTGCCCACACCCACCAGCAGATCGATCAGCTTGAGGTTCTGCACCAGTTTGGTCGATACATCGAGGTGCAGCAACGGCGTCATCCACTGGTACAGCTTGAGTGCCTCGGCAAAATTGCCGGCTTTCATCAGGTCGTACAGTGCCACCGTTTCGCGCGGGAACGCACAGCCCACTCCGGCCAGCAGGCCGTCACAGCCCAGGGCCAGGCCTTCATACGCGAGGTCGTCCACGCCGAGGAAGAGCTGGTAACGCGTGCCCACGGTGTTGCGCAGGTCGGTGATGCGGCGGATGTTGTCGGTGCTTTCCTTGATGGCGGCAATCCATTCGCAATCGGCCAGCTCCACCATGTGCTCCGGCTTCAGGTCCACGCGATAGGCCACCGGGTTGTTGTAGATCATGAGCGGCTGTTGCGCCGCGGCGGCCATGGTGCGCACGTTGTGCATGGCTTCGCGCGCGTCGGCGACGTAGATCACCGACGGCATCACCATGAAGCCAGCCACACCGAGCCGGTTGGCGCCGTCGATGTAGCGCAGGGCCTCACGGGTACTGGTTTCCGACACGTTGGCCAGCACCGGAACGCGGCCGTTGCTGGCCTCCAGCGCAATCTTCGCTACGGTGAGTTTCTCCTCCAGCATCAGGGTGCTGGCCTCGCCCAGCGAGCCGCAGGTGACCAGCCCGTGGATGCCGTTGCGAATCTGGAAATCGATGTGCCGCGCGGTGCCTTCGGCGTCGATGCTTTCGTCTGCGTGGAATTTGGTGGTGACGGCGGGGAATATGCCTTGCCAGCGGGGATTGTTCACAAGGGGCTCCTTGGGTTGGGGGGTCGACGGAGGGGATGCGATTTGGAAAGAAAGTTGTTAATATATCAGAAACATATCAAACCAAGCACTACCCAATGCCGAGTCAGGTTCCCCCTCCACCGCAAGCACGCAACCCCCTGCATGGTCTGACGCTGGAGGCCATTGTGACGGTCCTGGTGGCGCACTACGGGTGGGCCGAACTCGGCGTGCGTATTCCGCTGCGCTGCTTCACACACGACCCCAGCGTGGCCTCCAGTCTGAAATTTCTGCGCAAGACGCCGTGGGCGCGCGAGAAGGTGGAGGGCTTGTACCTGTTCATGCTGCGCGAGCTCCGGCGCGGCTGAGCGCCTGCGAGTGTTTCTCCTGCGCCGCTCAAACGGGCGTTTGCCGCTCTCGACGTAGGGCTGTGCGGCTGCGCCAGTCCCGCAGGTGTGATGTGGCGCGGAAGTTGCTGCGACCAGCAACCGTCACGAAGGAAGGTCGCGAGTGACTTCCCGATGCCGCAGTTGTTTGGCAAAGGCATGGCGCGCGCGCAAGCGCGGATCGGTCACGATTTCGCCGATGGTCTCTCCCAGCACCATCACCACGCCCAGCAGCGGCAACACCAGCATCAGGCCGGCCACGCCGGCCACCGCTCCCCCGACAAAAATCATCACGACCGTCAGCAGCGGATGCAGCTTGAGGCTGCGTCCGATGGTCAGCGGCATGAAGATGAAATCGTCCAGCAGGCGCACCACGATGAACAGGCCGATGGCGCCGTAGGCCACGCTGGCGTCCGCAGGGTAGTCGGTGGCAGCGACCATGACCACCAGCAGGCACCCGAGGATCGACCCGACATACGGTACCCACGCCAACACGGCCGTGACAAGGCCAAGCAGCAGCGGCGCCGAGACACCGATCACCCACAAGCCGGCGGCCAGGCACACGGTATCGAGCACGGTCAGCCGGATCAGGCCCAGAAAATACAGACGGGCCGTGGTGTCCACCTGGTCCAGCAAATAGAGCGTGCGTTCGAAAAACGCATTCGGCACCGCGCGCCCCAGGAACTTCTTGAAGCGCCAGCCGTCGCGCAGGAAGAAAAACGCCAGGAAAGGTGCCAGCAGCAACGATGGCAGCCACGCCGCCACCGTCAGCGCCACATCGGCCAGGTAGGTGCTGACCAGCTTGTCCCCCAGCCCGCTGATCTGCTGCGTCAGCTGGTGGCTCAGCCGGGCCTTCGCGGCGAACGCAAAATTGCGCTCCAGCCAGGCCAGGGTGTCGGCGACAAAACGCAGACCCCCTTCGATGTAACGGGTGCCCGACTCTTGCCACGATGCCAGATGGCTGCCCAGCCATGGAAAGGCGATCACCGCCAGCAGGGCGGCGACAGCGAATACGGCGCAACTCACGAGCGCTGCGGAAGCGTCGCGGCTCATGCCACCAAGTACCAGGCGCTGCTGCAACGGGAATAGCAGGTAGTAGATGATCAACCCGAACAGGAAGGGCACGACCAGCCAGAGAATTTTCTGGAACAGGAACAGCAGCAGGCAGGTACCCGCCAGAATGGCGCACCAGGCCAGTGGCCCGGAGTGGTAGCGCGCGGGTTTCATAAAGGGCTGGCGTCGCCACGCGCAGACGCACGCAGGCGGGCGCCGAGGTGACGCGCCAATTGCATGGCGATCTTGGAGGCGATCAACCCGTGTGACTGCATCAGGCCCAGAAAGTCGCCGCGAAACAGCACCAGCAAGGTGCAGTTATCGGCGGCCCGCACCTGCGCCGAGCGCGGCGCGTCGTCCAGCAAGGCCAGCTCTCCGAAAAACTGACCTGTTCCCAACACTGCGATCGGCGGGTCGCGCTGCCCCTGGCGGCAAATCAGCACCTGCCCTTCCAGCACCAGGTAGAAGGCCTCGCCTTGTTCGTCCTGGTCGAAGATGACTTCGTCAGCGAGGTAATTGCGTTCGTGCATGAAACCGTCCACCACGCGCACCTCGCGCCGTGTCAGGTCGGCGAACAGGCCCATCTTGCTGAGTTCGCGCAGGCGCTTTGGCACAGTGCGTTTGTCGAAGAGTTTGAGCATTCAGGATTGGTATGGTTGTTGCTGGCCGCGTGATTCACTCGACTGGCAAGGGGCTCGTGACGCGCAAGCGCTGGTCGCGGTGATGCTTGCCTGTTTCGGACTCCTCCTGGCGCCGGGTGACGAACCCGACAAGTCTGCCATACAAAGAATGGTGGCAACCCGTTCCCGCGCGAGATGCACGAATTCCTGCTGTCATCGGACAGGGCTCGTCGTTTTATACTGTATGAATGACCAGTTTATCTGTGCCTCTGGGTGACCCTGCCACTCCCGCCGCGCACGTGGTGCCGGTGCTTGGGCGCTTGCACGCGAGACGCTTGCGCGACGTGTACCGCTCCGCCGGCTGGCCGTCACAGGACAGCGTGGAGGTGGAGTTGCTGGCCCACGGCTTCCTGGCACGTGTCGGTGAGCCCGGAGGGCACGAAAAGCTGCGTCTCACAGATGCCGGGATTGCCTTCCTGGCGCAGGCCTTCCACAAGAACCGGCAGGCGCTGTCGGAACACGATGCGCTGGTGGCGCGGACGGCCGAGACGATGTTGCGTGACGGGCGCATTGTCTGGACCAACCTGAGCGTGCGCGCCCGGCTCCCCTCGGCGGCGGACGAGGCCGCACGCTGGAAGATCTGCAAGCCCGATGTTTTTTCCATTCGCAACACCTCGGTGGCGGGATATCTGGAGCCCGTGGTGCATGAGATCAAGGTCAGCCGGGCCGACCTCATGGGTGACCTGAGGTCGAAAGACAAGCGCGACAGCTATCTGGATGTCGGTGGCCAGTGCTGGTACGTGCTGGGTTGTGACCGCAAAGGCCGCCCGATTGCGCAAGCCGACGAGGTGCCAGCCGAATGCGGCGTGATGGTGTGTACATCCGACGGCCGCGTGGACGTGCAGCGATATGCCCCCAAGCGTGCCGTGACCGACCTTCCCTTTGCACTTTGGATGGCGTTGGCCAAGGCCACGCCACTGCCCGGGCTGTCATGGTCGGGGGCGGATGGGCCGGACCAGGCCATGCTCATGGAGCAACAGGACCCGGGTTCATGAGCGCCGCACGGCCGCCCGAAGGCGCTCAGCACCGCAGCCCGCAGGGCGAAGGGACTCGCGTAAGCGCCTCACGGCCGCCCGAAGGCGCAGAGCACCGCAGCCCGCAGGGCGAAGGTATTCCCGCAAGCCCAGACGCCACCTACACCGTCTCGGTGCGCAACCTGTGCGAGTTTGCGGCCAAGCTTGGCGATCTCGACCTGCGTTTCACGCCATCACCCACGGCCCAGCAAGGACGCGAGGGGCACTTGCTGGTGGCGCACCGGCGCGGCCCGGAGCACGAGGCCGAGGTCAGCCTCTCGGGCACGTACCAAGGGCTGCGGGTGCGCGGGCGGGCGGACGGTTTCGATCCGCAACGCCAGGTGCTCGAGGAGGTCAAGACCTTTCGCGGGTCGCTCGATGCCATGGCGCCCAACCACCAGGC
>JAYVRP010000043.1:0-9000 GCA_043776215.1 Rhodoferax sp.
AGCCTGTCGAAGGGCTCGCGAGGGCTTCGACAGGCTCCCTTCGACAAGCCTGTCCTGAGCGGAGTCGAAGGGCTCAGGACAGGCGGCTTCGACAGGCTCAGCCCGAACGGTGTAAAGCATTCCGGACAGGTCAATAAGGGGGACGCCGAGGGCCGGAGGATATTCACGGAGCTGCGTGCCCCGCCGGGGAAATTCTGCCAACACACCGCCACATCACGGAGACATTGAAGGCAAGACCGCACCACAAGCTCTGATGCAAGCCGAGCCAACAGAAACGCAGCTCAGTCACAGCGGCGGGCCCCGAAAAATCTCACGCAACGGAAAACGGAGCCGACAAGAACCCCCGGAAACGCGCCCGCGCCCCTCGCACGGGTGATGCCGTCCATCGATAACCGGGAAACCGCGCCAGAAACCGGCCGATCGCTATGCGCCCCTCCAGCCGCGCCAGGCTCAGCCCGGCGCATTGGTGGATGCCGAAACCAAACGCCAGGTGGCGGTTGTCGGCGCGGTGGATGTCCAGCAGATCGGGGCTGGTGAACTGCGCCGGGTCGCGGTTGGCTGCGCCAATGCACAGGGTCACGAGCGCACCAGCGGGCAGGTCGATGCCGCCGACGGAACAGGCCATGCGTGCGCGGCGATTGCCAAGCTGGTTGGACGATTCAAAACGCAGGAATTCGTCCACGGCCGTGCCCAGGCAGGTTGCCATGCCGGCGTCGTCGCCGCGCAGTTGCCGCATGTTTGCCAGCAGGTTCGCCCGCGCCTGCGGCACTTCCAGCAGACTGACCAGCGCATTGCCGATCAGGTTGGTGGTGGTCTCATGGCCGGCGTTGAGGATGAAGACACAGTTGTGCAGCAGCTCTTGCTCCGACAACTGCCCGTGGCTGTCGGCAGCTTCGCCCTGGATGAGCCGCGTCAGCACATCGTGCTCCGGGTTGCCGGGATGTTTGCGCCGCTGCGCGATCAGGTCCCGCAGGTAGGCGCAGAAGTCGTGCACGCTCTGGTTGCCCAGCGCCTGCTGCCGGGGTGTCAGTGCCGGTTCGAGCGCGCCAAGGATGGCCAGCGACCAGCCGCGCAGCGGCCCGCGGTCGGCGTGCGGAACCCCCAGCAGGTTACCGATCACCTCGACCGGAATGGCCGACGCAAAATCCTCGATCAGATCGCCACCGCCCCGCGCCTCGATCCGGTCGAGCAGCCTGTCCACCAAAGTTTCCAGGCCAGGCTCCATGTCGGTGATGGCCCGTCGCGTCAGGGCTCCCATGATCAGTTTGCGCACCCGGGTATGCAGGGGCGGGTCGTTGAACACCAGGCTGTGGGTATGGTGCTCCAGCAGGTCGGGTGCGTCGTGGTACTTGGGTGTGAATTCGACCTTCTTGTCCGAGCTGAAGACCCGGGCATCACGGTACACCGCCACCAGGTCGCTGTAACGCGTCAGGAACCACGAAGCGTCGGGCATCTGCCGCACCGGGGTCAGCGCGCGCAGTTGTGCATACACCGGATAGGGATTGCCATAAAAGTCCGCAGGCAGCGCGCGCAGGTCGAAAGTGCCGGCAATCTCGCGCGCCCTGTCAGGCGTCATGGCGGGCGTGGCGACGAAACCGCTCATGCCGCGAGGAAATCGCGAATGGCAAACAGCGTGTCGTCGGGTGCTTCCGTCATCATCTGATGACCGGCTTCAAGAAGCACGACCTTCGGGCTTTTGGCCTGGCTGACCAGCGCCTGGGCCGCCTTGGGTGGTGTCATCTGGTCTTTGCGTCCCAGCACGAAAAGCACCGGGGCCGTGACCGCTTCCATCGCCGCAGTGCCGCCCGTGTAGTCGTCGCAGGCCTTGAAGGCCGTGTGAAACAGGTTTACCTGCTGGTTGCTGGCGAACACCCGCCGCATCAATGCGCGGGAGCCGCCAACCAGCCAGGTGCCCGGGCCCAGTGCCGAGGGAGGCGGCGCGAGCATGGAATGCGAAAACACATTGACCAGGTCGATCGTCTTTTGCGGGTCTTTCACCGAGCCCGCCAGCAGCGCGGCCGATACCCGCATTGGAAACGCCGTGCCCACCAGCACCAGATGGCTCACGCGCTGCGGGGCGCGTGCGGCCACCTGCAGCGCGATCAAGGAGCCGAAGCTGTGCCCCACCAGCGCCGCCTTCGCCACGCCGGCCGCGTCCATCAGGGCCAGGATGAAGTCAGCGCCTTCCTCCACCGCCGTCGGGGGCCGGCCTGCACTTTGGCAATGGCCCGGCAAGTCCATGGCCAGCACGTTCCAGCCGTGGTGGGCCAGGTAACGCGTCTGCAGGATCCACACGCTGTGGTCGTTGAGCGCGCCGTGGATGAAGATAACGGTTGGCTTCGCGGGGTCGAAGGCCTTGCCGCCGGTGTAGCAGAAGGTGCGACTACCTTGGACATCGAGCTCCATCATGCACCTGCCTTTTCCGCGGCCCTGAGCGCGCGCTTGAGGTCATCGACCAGGTCGTCCGGCTCTTCGAGGCCGATCGACAGGCGAATCGTGCCCTGGGTGATGCCGCCGGCCGCGAGTGCCTCGTCGCTCATGCGAAAGTGCGTGGTGCTCGCCGGATGGATCACCAGGCTGCGGCAGTCGCCGACATTGGCCAGGTGGCTGAACAATTGCAAGGCGTCCACAAAAGCCTTGCCCTGCGCGCGGCTGCCCCGAATATCGAAGCTGAAAACCGACCCCGCGCCGCGCGGCAGCAGCGTCACGGCCAGCGCGTGGCTCGGATGGCTCTCCAGCAGGGGGTGGCCGACGCGCGAGACGAACGGATGGCTGGCCAGGAACTCCACTACGCGCTGCGTATTGGCCATGTGGCGCGCCATGCGCAGCGACAGGGTCTCGATGCCTTGCAGCACCAGCCACGCCGAGTGCGGACTCAGGCAGGCGCCAAAATCGCGCAGACCTTCGCGGCGCGCGCGCAGCAGGAACGCACCCACGCTCGACTCGTCCGTGAACACCATGTTGTGAAAGCCCTCGTAGGGCGCGGCGAGTTCCCCGAACTTGCCGCTGTCCGCATGGGCGCGCGCCCAGTCGAAATTGCCGCTGTCCACCACCAGCCCCGCAATCACCGTGCCGTGCCCGCTGAGGAATTTGGTGGCCGAGTGGTAGACCAGGTCGGCCCCATGGTCAAACGGTTTGAGCAGCCAGGGCGTGGTCAGCGTGGAGTCCACCAGCAGGGGGACACCCGCTTCGTGGGCAATCGCCGAGACGGTGGCGATGTCCAGCACATCCAGCCCCGGGTTGCCGACGGTTTCACCGAAAAACAGCCGCGTGGTGGGCCGTATCGCGGCGCGCCAGCCGTCGATGTCGCCGGGCCGTACAAAGCTGGTGTCGATGCCGAAGCGGCGTAAGGTGTAGTGCAGCAGGTTTTGCGAGCCGCCATACAACGCGGTGGACGCCACGATGTGTGACCCCGCACCCATCAGTGTGGCGATGGCCAGGTGCAGCGCCGCCTGCCCGCTGGCAGTGCTGATGGCGCCGATGCCACCTTCGAGGGCCGAGATGCGCTGCTCCAGCACGGCGTTGGTCGGGTTGCTGATGCGCGAATAGACGTGGCCGGCGCGTTCCAGGTTGAACAAGGCTGCCGCGTGGTCGCTGGACTCGAACACAAAGGACGTGCTCAGGTGGATGGGCACGGCACGTGCCCCGGTGGCAGGGTCTGGCGCTGCGCCGGCGTGTAATGCCAGCGTGTCGAAGCCGGGGTCGGAATAACCGGGCATGGAAGTCTCCGTTGTTTCGGGTTGCGTGCGACGATTGTGGGCTATATTTCAGACCGGCTGCCAAGGAGTAAACGATGAAAGTCAGCGACATTCTGCGCGTCAAGGGCAACACGCTCTTCACCACCACGCCCGACGAGCCACTGGCCAGCGCCGCAACCGTGATGGCTGAACGGGATATCGGTTCGCTTGTGGTCATGGAATATGGCGACCTGGTCGGCATGCTGACGTTTCGCGAGGTGATCCAGACGGTGGTGAAAAACGGTGGCGTGATCGGAACCTACTCGGTGCGTTCCGCCATGGATGACTCCCCGCTCACTTGCACCCTGGAGACTGATCTCGACGAGGTGCGCCGCATGATGCTGGCCCAGCATGCGCGTTATTTGCCGGTGCTGGACCAGCGCATGCTGATGGGTGTGGTGAGTTTCTACGACGTGGCCAAGGCCGTGGTGGACAGCCAGAATTTCGAGAACAAGATGCTCAAGGCCTACATCCGCGACTGGCCCGATGCCGGGGGCAACGAATAAGCATCGTACGTGCGGCGTACGTATACTATGACCATGCGAAAACTGACATTACTTCTGGACGACGATATCTACGAGGGGCTGCACCGCGTTGCGGGGCGCGGTCACATCGGCAGTTTTGTGTCGGAAAAGGTGCGCCCGTATCTGGTTTCACCCAAGCAGGGACGCCTCGAAGCGGTGGCCGGCTGCCTGGCGCATCGTGCCCGGCCGGGCGCGCAGCAAGATCTGGATCGCGCCAAGGTCGAGTACATGCGGCAACGTTGGTCCGCGAAACCGGGCGGGGCTGGCGCAAAATAGCGCCTCGCCCTTCGGATGCCTGTGCGGCTTGCCCTCGACACGAATATCCTCGTCCGACTGGTGCTGGGTGACCACCCGCGCCTGAGCCCGGCAGCAGTCGCGCTGGTGGCGGGAAATAAGTGCATCGTGAGTGCCATGGCGCTGGCGGAAATGGGTTTTGTGCTGCTGTCGTTTTACCAGGTGTCGCGTTCGGAGCTCACGTTCTGTGTCAGGAAGCTGATGGATTTACCCCAGGTGGAGCTGGAAAACGAAAGTCGACTGGAGGAGGCTTTGACCGCATTTGAATCCGGGATGGACTGGTTCGACGCCATGATCTGGACGACGACCCCTTTGGAATCCACACTCGCCACTTTCGACAAGCAGTTTGCGAAACGAGCCCACAAGCGCGCCTGGACGCCCAAGGTCGAATTGCACCTGCCCACTCCTTGACCTCCATGCTGTTCATGTAGCCCGTATTCCGTTCAGGTTGAGCCACCATGGCGTTCGGGCTGAGCTTGTCGAAGCCGGGCTGAGCCTGTCGAACAGCCCTAGGTGAACAGCCTTGCCCCTGACTTTCATGATGCCCACTCGTCACCCCGCGTCATGAAAGTTATTTCACGTTAACCAGGAACCCACATGAGCGGCAACACCTTCGGCAATCTGTTTGCCGTCACCAATTTCGGCGAATCCCACGGGCCGGCAATCGGCTGCGTGATCGACGGCTGCCCGCCGGGCATGGCGCTGTGCGAGGCCGACATCCAGGGCGACCTGGACCGGCGCCGGCCCGGCACCTCGAAGTTTGTCACCCAACGCAACGAGCCCGACACGGTGGAGATTCTGAGTGGGGTGTATGAGGGCAAGACCACTGGCACACCCATCTGCCTGCTGATCCGCAACACCGACCAGCGCAGCAAGGACTACGGCAACATCCTGCAGACCTTCCGCCCCGGGCATGCGGACTACACCTATTTTCAGAAATACGGCATCCGCGATCCGCGTGGTGGCGGGCGTTCCTCGGCGCGGCTCACCGCCCCCATGGTGGCAGCGGGTGCGGTGGCCAAGAAGTGGCTGCTCGAAAAGCACGGTATCGTGTTTCGCGGCTGCATGAGCCAGATCGGTGAGCTCGCCATCGGCTTCGAGTCCTGGGACCACGTGGCGCACAACCCTTTCTTCGCGCCGGTGTCAGATGTCTCTGCGCTGGAAACCTATGTCGAGGCGCTGCGCAAGTCCGGTGACTCCTGCGGTGCCCGCATCCGTGTCATGGCCTCGGGTGTTCCGGTGGGCCTGGGCGAGCCGCTGTTTGACAAGATGGACTCCGACATTGCCTACGCGATGATGGGTATCAACGCCGTCAAGGGTGTGGAGATCGGCGCCGGTTTTGCCAGTGTGGCCCAACGCGGCACAACCCATGGAGACTCCCTGTCGCCCCAGGGGTTTCGTTCCAACAACGCGGGAGGCGTGCTGGGTGGCATCAGCACCGGGCAGGATCTGGAGGTGAGTATTGCCATCAAGCCCACCAGCTCCATCCTGTCGCCGCGCGAGTCGATCGATGTGGCGGGCAACAGCACCGAGGTCATCACCAAAGGCCGCCACGACCCGTGCGTCGGAATTCGCGCTACCCCGATTGCCGAGGCCATGCTGGCCTTGGTGGTGATGGAGCATGCCTTGCGTCACCGCGCGCAGTGTGGCGACGTGGTCGCGGGTCTGACGCCCATCAGGGCAGCGGCAGGCAGCGGCACCGGGGCATGACCCGGGCGGTGGAGCCGGCGCCCCGGCTGGTTCCCTTTGCGGTGTTGTCACTGTGCTGCCGCTGCTGGTGCTGGCCGGAACCCTGGGTGGCGCGTTGAGCGCGCGCCACGGGCTTCAGAGCGCCTTCTGGGTCTGCACCGGCACCAGTGTGTTGGCGCTGCTGTTTGCGCTCAGGGTTTGGCGCGGTTCACAGCGGGGCCAGCAGCGCGCCGCCACGGGTTGAACCCGGTCACCAGCACCGTGGCCAGCAACACCAGGGCCGCACCGGCGTAAGACCCCAGGGTAAACACTTCGTCCAGGAACACGTGACCCCAGATCACGCCGAAAATCGTGATCATGAAGGTCGAACTGAGCGCTGCCACCGGGCTCACGTGCCTGACGATGCGCATGTACTGCCAGTATGCGAGCCCCGAGGTGCCGATGCCCATGAACGCCACGGCGCCAAGTGCCGCCGGGGTGAAACGGGCCAGGGGCAGGTTCCACAAGGCCACCGGCAGCAGCAGCGCGAACCCCACCAGGTGGATTGACGCCGTGATGGCCAGCGGCTCCATGCGCTGGGTGGCGCGCTTGAGCAGGGGCGCCGTCGCACCGGACAGGATGGCACCCGCGATGGCGATGCCGGCGCCGGTCAGCAAATGGGCCGAGGGCTTGATGGGGCCCAACTGCACCACCAACGCCACGCCGACGAAGGCGGCCACGCAGCCGACGATCTTGGGCCAGGTGATCGTGTCCTCCTTCATCCAGGCCGAGGCAAAGGTGCCGAACAGCACCGACATGACGCCCAGCACGGCGCTGTAACTCGCCGGCAGGTACAGCGACGCCAGCGAATACAGAAAGTGGGGAATCGCGATGGCGATGGCGCCCAGGCCCAGCAGCTCGCGCCAGTGTTCGCGCGGCCAGCGCATGCGCAGGACACGCATGATGAGCGCCAGCGTAATGGACGCCAGCGCGATGCGGCTCGCAGCCATCATGCTGGGGCCGAGGGCCGGCGTTGCGATGCGGGTGAGCAGGAAGCCCGAGCCCCACACGGCGGACAGAGCAAAGAGTTGCAAAAAATACTGCGGCTTCAAGCGTGCCATTGTGACCCATGGCGCCCGGCGCTCCAGGCGCCACTTCAAGGCGAGAATCAGGCCCTCAGCGCGGCTTGCAAGGACCGGTCATCCCCGGGCTCTGGGCCGCCGTCCCAGCCCCTTTGCAATCCCGAGGTTCCCGCATGACATTCCTGATCAATCCCCACCATGCGCCGGACGCTGTTCGCCCGCATCCCATGCTCGGCAAAGTGGGCGCCCGCGCCGCGACCGAGCTGCTGGCGCAGTGCTTTGACTACCGGCCCACGCCACTTGTTTCGTTGGGAGAAACAGCGCAGCGCCTCGGTCTGCAGTCGGTGCACATCAAGGATGAAGGCGCGCGCCTGGGCCTGAAGAGTTTCAAGTCGCTCGGAGGCGCCTACGCCGTGATCCGGTTGGTGTTGCAGGAGGCGCAGCGGCAACTGGGGCGCCCTGTCAGCGCCAGTGAGTTGCCTCGCCCGGCGAGCGGCTCGCTGGCGCTGCCGCCACCCGGAAGCCAGGACCGGCCAGGCCATCCCGACCTGGCCCGTGTGGCCGCCAGCATGACCTTCGCCAGTGCCACCGACGGCAACCATGGGCAATCGGTCGCCGCTGGTGCTCGCCTGGTTGGTGCGCGCGCCGTCATCTTTGTGCACGCCACGGTGTCCGGGCAAAGGATTGCGGCGATTGCGCGTTTTGGTGCCGACATGCGCGTCGTGCAAGGCAGCTACGACGATGCGGTTGCGGAGTCCGCGCGCCAGAGTGCTGCCAATGGCTGGACCTTGCTGTCCGATACCTCATGGCCAGGCTACACCGAGGTGCCGACCTGGGTCATGCAAGGCTATACGGCCATGGTGCACGAGATTGCGCAGCAGATTCCGGCGCCCCCCACCCATGTGTTCCTGCATGCCGGCGTGGGCGGTTTTGCGGCGGCCGTGGCCAGTTGCCTGCACAGCGTCCATGCGCCGGGACCGCGCGTGGTGATCGTCGAGCCGCGCCAGGCTGCGTGTCTGCTGGCCAGCGCGCGGGCCGGGCAGCGCCTGCGCATTGCCGACGACGTGCCGACCATCATGGCGATGCTGGAGTGTTACGAGCCGTCCCTGGTGGCCTGGGAGATTCTTCGGCCGCTGGCGAGTGCGTTCATGACTGTCGACGACGAGGACGCCGTCACGGCGATGAAGACACTGGCGAACCCGGTGGCCGATGCGCAAGTCGTCGTCGCTGGTGAAAGTGGCAGTGCCGGTTTGGCTGGGCTGATCCGGGCTTGCGCCGACCCGAGCGCGCGCGCCGCGCTGGGGCTGGACGCTGATTCCCGTGTTTTGCTGATCAATACCGAGGGTGCCACCGACGAGGCTCGGTATGCCGGGGCAACAGGGCAGAGCGCGGCAGCGGTGGCGGCGCGTAGACCGGCAACTTGACCGGTAGCTCAACCGGCACGTGGTTCGCCCTGCGGCAAGCTTGCCGCGTGCCCTGCCGCCAAGCGTGCGGCCTACACTGCCTGCATGCAGTCGAACACCCAGCCTCCCGGCACGCCAAGCAGCGATCAACCGGCATCGTATCCGCGTCGAATCCTGCTGGCGGTGTGTGGGCTCAGCCCGCAGATCGTCACCGAGACCATCTACGCATTGGCCTCCAACCCGGATGCACCGTTTGTGCCCACCGAGGTGCACCTGTTGACCACCCGTGAAG
>JAYVRP010000044.1:0-2704 GCA_043776215.1 Rhodoferax sp.
AGGGAAACGTGGAGTACCAGCACCGGCGGGACTCCGAGGCCACCAAGTTGCCGGTCGCCCAGGTGGTGGCCCAGGTGATGGCCAGATTGGGGAAATGACACTGGTGATCCGTTGTGAAACCAACCAGCCTTTCAGGGCGGCGAGGCGGCGTTGGTTGTTGGCGCTGGCGGGTGGGCTGGGCGGGATGCTCTTGGCGCGTGATGCGACTGCCGGAGGGCAGCTCGAAGAACCGCTCGTAGATGCGGTGCGGACAGCGTTGAGCGCGGCCATTGCGAACACGGGGCCCCCGGTGCCGGAGTTCAACGATACGCCGGGCCGCTTGAACTACCTGCGCTGGTTGGGGGAGATGAGTCAGCGCTTGCGCAATCGCAAACCTGATCTGGAGACCCGAAAGGAATTCTTGCAGACCGTCTGGTACGAGACACGGCGTGCCGGGCTCGACACCACACTGGTTCTCGGATTGATTCACGTGGAAAGCGCATTTCGGAAATTCGCAGTGTCCAATGTGGGGGCCCGCGGGTACATGCAGGTGATGCCGTTCTGGACCCGCGTGCTGGGTGACGGGGATGCCTCGCGGTTGTTCCACATGCAGACTAATCTGCGATTCGGCTGTGTGATCCTGCGCCATTACCTGGACCGTGAAAATGGCAATCTGTTTATGGCGCTTGGGCGCTACAACGGGTCACGTGGAAAAGCGCCCTATCCGCAGGCGGTGATGGCAGCGGCAAGCCAATGGGAATTCAAGCGCGGTCCATCGCCGGCTTGAGCCCGGCGCACGCGCTTGTCTATTGCAGAAAGCCGATGCTGCCCTTGCGCACAGAACTTTTGGGCAGATCGGCCAAGGTAACCACGTCTCGGTGGCTCAACCGGGCATTGCCAAAACCGGTCATCAGTGCGCGACGCATCTCACGCGGCGCCAGCAGACCCAGGTGGTCCAGGATATCGTCTCCCGGTTCGGGCTCGAACCGCTCGCCCCATTGGTGGCCATTGCGGATCGATCGGTACAGTGACGCGGCAATTTGCCTCGCTGCATCTGAAGAAGGCGGTTCCACGGCGAACACATTCATGCGGTTCAGAATCGGTTCCGGAATGGCGCTTTCGTCGTTGGCCGTCGTGATCCAGACCACCTGGCTCGCGTCGATGGCGACTTCCGCAAACTCGTCTGTGAAACTGCGCGCAGTGTCGTGTTCCAGCAGGTTATAAAGGGCACCGAGAGGGTCGTACTGCGCATCAGTACTGGCCTTGTCGATCTCGTCCAGCACAATCACCGGGTTGGCATATTCCCCGTCGACCAGGGCCTCGAACACTTTGCCAGGCTTCGCGCCTTTCCATTGGGACGACGAGCCCGAGAGCAGCCAGCCAGCCGTCATCGACCCCATGGAAACCAGAGTCATCCCGGTGCCGAGCAGGTCCGCCAATTTGCGGGCGAAATGCGTTTTGCCTATTCCGGGCGGGCCAAGCAACAGGATCGGGGTGACTTCCAGGCCATCGCGGCTGTCCTGTGCCAATGCAACGTGCCGCTTGACATCGTCCAGGACGTCCGCGAAGTTGGGCAAGGTGTCGTACAGGGACTGCATGTCGGGCACACCGGAAGGCTTGACCTGGAAACGTTGTGGCCCACGTTCCAGCATACGTTCGTAGGTGGCGCGCAGGCTTTCGTGCTCACGCTCTGGCAGTTTGGCCAGTTTGCGCTCCACGTCGTCAGGATGGAACACACGGCGCATCTGCGCGACAGGCAACAGGAACGCAGAAGACGGAGCGCAGGACTTTCGTTCTTGCATGACGACCTCCATACCGTTGGATGATGGAGCCATTCAAACACAAGATGCCCGGGACGGAAGTACAAAAAAGTCCGCGATTCGCAATTGTGTTGCACGCACACACACCAGGGGCCACCGTGACGTGGCCCCTGGTGCGTGTGCTTGGGTCGAAGGATTAGCAGCCTGCCCACCTGGCGGCACGAAAAAGTCAGGTTGGTTTGGCCAAGACCTGCTGCAATTCCCCGTTTTCGTACATCTCCATCATGATGTCCGAACCGCCAATGAATTCCCCCTTGACGTACAGCTGTGGAATCGTCGGCCAGTTGCTGTAATCCTTGATGCCGGCTCGAATTTCGGGATCTTCGAGCACATTGACCGTGGTGATCGCTTTCGGCTCGACGCCGCAAGCCTTCAGGATCTGGATCGCGCGACCCGAAAAACCGCATTGCGGAAAACTTGCATTGCCCTTCATGAACAGTAGGACTTCGTTCGATTTGACCAGTGCGTCGATGCGCTGCTGTGCGTTGCTCATGCTTGTTGCTCCTGTGGGTTCGATGTGCAGATTATTTCACCATTGGCGCCTGGCCGCGTCCTTTGACCATACCGCCCGTACAGCGTTCGTGGCCACCCAGGTCGCGGCGTGACGTGATCTGTCGGTAGCCCGATGCGGCAAACAGCGCGCGCACAGCTGAAGCCTGGTCAAATCCATGCTCCAGCAACAACCAGCCACCCTCGCGCAGGTGTGCAGCGGCGGATCCAATGATCACACGGATGTCATCCAGACCGTCTTCACCTGCAACGAGCGCTTGAACGGGCTCGTGTTCCAGGGTCGCCAGATGCGGATCACCCGCCGCGATGTAGGGTGGGTTCGCCACGATGCAGTGGTAACGTGAAGTGATGGCTGCCAGCCATGACCCTTGCGAGAGTCGGATATCAAGCCCCAG
>JAYVRP010000045.1:0-2697 GCA_043776215.1 Rhodoferax sp.
GAACAGGTCCTTGGCCTTGAGCGCATTCACCAGCAGGGCGCCGGTCTTGTCGGCGAGCGCCTCGACGGCCGCGCGCGCGCCGCCGCGGTGCACCCCCACACCCGCCACAATCAGTGGCCGTCGGCTGTTGCGCAGCACGCTGGCCGCCGTGTCGATCGACGCCTGGCGCGCCGGCTGGGGGGCAGGCGCGGGCAGCAGCTTGACCGGTGAAGGGCCTTCAGCCACCTCGGTGTAGCCGACCTGGATGTCGGTGGGCAGCAACAACACGGCCGACTTGCCGAGCGAGGCTTCCGCCACCGAATCGGCCAGCGCCTGACGCGCGGCATCGGTGCTGGCGGGCTGGAAGGTTGCGATGCCGCAGGCCCGCACCACGGTGGCTGCGGGGAACGATTTCAGATCCGGCCCGAGGGCATTCAGGGCGCCGCGCGCGAGCGGCGCATCGCCGCTGATGATCAGCACTGGCAGGCCCGACTTGGCGGCCGAGAGGGTGCCATGCATCGCGTTGGCCATGGCCGGGCCACGGCCTATCAGGGCCACGCCCAGTTTGCCGGTGGCGGCGGCGTACCCCATCGCCGCCATGACGGCATTGGTCTCATGGCGCACGCCGATGATGCGCACCCCCATTGCATCGAGCGTGGCGAATAGCTGGCAGATGTCGTCGCTCATCAACCCGAACACGGTGTCCACACCCAGGCCCTTGATGTCTTCGGCAAGGATCTGGTAGACGGGAATGCTGCGCATGGAATGTCTCCGGGAAAGTGGGGGAGTAGTCGCCCGGTGGGCGCATCGGTTTATATTTAAGCGATGCTATTTGTATATATTATGATCGCGCAGAATACTTTTGTGTGCATTGCACTGATGGAGAAACCCCATGGCCGCTGACCAGACATCCGACCGGGTTCAGATCCACCACACCATGGCGGTTTATTGCAATTGCGTCGACAGTGGTGATGTGGAAGGCGTCGTGTCCACGTTTGCCGAGGGCGGTCATCTGGAGCTCTCCAGTGGCACCAAGGCGGCGGGTCGCCCCGCCATCCGCGCCTTCTACCTCCCGGTCATCGGCCCCGACCGGCCGGACCGCAACGCCGATGGGTCGATTCCGCTGCTGCGGCACAACCTGACCACGTCGCGGGTCGAGTTCCTGGACCCGCACACCGCCCAGGGCTCGACATATTTCATCTCGCTCACCCGGCATGGCCCGGACCACGCGGGGCGCTACCTGGACCGCTTTGTGCGCCAGGGCGAACGCTGGCTGATCGCCGACCGGCGCATCGTGGTCGAGTGGTATGCCAGCCCGTCGTGGTACGAACAGGTGCGCCTGAAGGTGAAATGAGAAAGGCTTGTGATGAACGCCAAAGTACCGCAGCACATTCCACCGGAGCGGGTGGTCCCGTTCGATCGTTTCCAGGGGCCTGAGCTGCAGCAGTGCCCGCATCGCGCGGTGGCCGACCTGTTCCAGCGCAGTCCGGGTCTTTTCTACACCACGGGGGACCGCGGCCACTGGGTCGTGGGCCGGGTCAACCTGGCGCGCGACATGCTGCGCCAGCCCGACAAGTTCTCCAGCAATCCGAAGTACAACGCCGCCAACCGGCGCAATCCACCCACGCTGCCCAACCAGTGTGATCCGCCTCTGCACAGTGAGCTGCGGCGCATCATCAACCCGTTCTTTTCGCCCGTTGGTGTGCAGAAGATGGAAGCGGAGATCCGCCAGCTCGCGGCGGAGCTGATCGATGGTGTTGCCGCCTGGGGCCACTGCGAGTTCATCAGCGAGATCGCGCAGCGCTTTCCGGTCGAGCTGTTCCTGCGCATGGCCAATGCGCCACTGGCGCACCGGGAGATGCTGATCGGCAAGGTGGACCGCTTCACGCGGGCGCCGGAGATTCAGCTGCGGCTCGCGGCACTGGAGGAGCTGGGCCACTACCTGAAGGGCCTGATCGCCGAGCGCGAGCACACCCCGGGTGACGATCTGGTGAGCCTGGCCATTCACGGCCGGGTGCAGGGCCGCGCACTGACAGAAGACGAAAAGCTCGGCATGGTGACCCTGCTGTTTCTGGGGGGGCTCGACACCGTCACCGCCATGTTGTCGTTCATCGTCGCCTACCTCGGGCAGCATCCGTCACAGTACCAGCGTCTGGTGGACGATCCTGGGCTGATCGGCAACGCGATCGAAGAGCTGATGCGGGTGCATGGCGTGGCCGGCACCGAGCGCGGCGTGACCACCGACATGGTCTACGAAGGAGTCGAGCTGAAGGCCGGCGACCGGCTGGTGTTTTTCCCCCACGTCTATGGGCTCGACGAGCAGATGGTGGACGATCCGTTCCGGGTCGACTTCGACCGCCCCGTGAGCAGCCACCTGGTGTTCGGCTCGGGCCCGCACCGCTGCGTGGGCTCGCACCTGGCGCGCCTGGAGATACGGGTCTTCATCGAGCAATGGGTGCGGCGTTTTCCGGCGTTCTCGGTGCTGGCCGCTGGCGACCTGCCCACACGGGGCGGGCTGGTGTGGTCGCCGGTCGCCGTGCCACTGGCCTGGCCGGCCGCAGCCGAGGCGGGAGTTCAGCCGTGATCAGGATCGCCGTGGATCGCCGGGTCTGTGCCGGTCATGCCTTGTGTGCAGCCAAGGCGCCTGCGGTGTACCAGCTCGATGACCAGGGTTACTGTGCGTCCGACGGCGCCATCGTGCCGCCGCATCTGGCCGAG
>JAYVRP010000046.1:0-2693 GCA_043776215.1 Rhodoferax sp.
TGTTGTTTCATTCGGCTCACAAAAGACCGTTCGCCCTGAGCTTGTCGAAGGGTCGCGCGCGGCTTCGACAAGCTTCCTTCGACAAGCTCAGGACAGGCGCTTCGACAAGCTTCCTTCGACAAGCTCAGGACAGGCGCTTCGACAAGCTCAGCGGAGCGCGGCATCAAAAAATGCCGGCAGTTCCTGCGCCAGCTGGTTCAAAAAGGCGGCACGGTCAAAACCTGGCGGGTTGGCGCCAACGTCGCCGTCCTCCGAGGGGATGGCCATTCCCGGTGTGTCCATGAACGCGAAATGCCCCGCCAGGGGCACCTGGTGCAGTGTGCTGCGTTGCACGTGTTGGGCGATCCATTGCGCGTGAAACCGGGGAACCAGAAAGTGGTCCAGTTGCGCCTCGTAAATGGCCACGGGAACCCGGACGGCGGCCAGTGAGGCGGCACTGAAGACGACGCCCACCGGTGCCATCACAACGGCAGCCCTGACCCGAGAGTCCACCCATACAGGCGTGGACGCGTCGGCAACAGCGGACGGGTTCCCGCGCGCGCCCAAGCTGCAGAAAACAGGGTCTGCCGCACCATTGGTTTGGCAGTGCGCGGTGAGCCTGGCGATGTCCGGCTGGCCGCCGACCAAGGTCAGGGCGGTGGCGCCTCCCGCTGAATGGCCCAACACACCCACCCGTGGGCCCTTGGAATCCTTGCCGATGCGGTCGGCCCATTCCGGCATCGCCAGCAACCCGTCGATCACCCGGGACACCTGTTGCGGGCGTTCGGCAAAGTACTGCGCGGCGCTGGTCTGCAGCAAGCTGCGGCTTTGCCAGTTGTCGCCAGGATGGCGCAATGCGGCGACCAGATAACCGTGTATCGCCAGTGACTCGGCCAGGCTGCTGTGCCCGAGTTCGCTGCCGCCGGTTCCATGGCTCAACACGATCAAGCCCTTGAACACCGGGTCCGGCGGTGCGTGGATGGCGATCCGGGGGGTGAATGGTCCCATCGCGACCGCGCGCGCGCTGGCCTGGGTCGGGTAATACAAGGCCACCGGAATGGGTGCAGCGCCGGGCACAAGCCCCGGCAACTGAATCTGTCGCCAGCCCGCCTGGGTGGCCAGGGCCTGGGATGCCAGCAGAATGCCGAAAAAAGTCAGAACGATATTGCGCAGCAAAATATGCATGGTCGGTTGCCCTGGAAGTGGTCGCGTTGGATGACCAGGCGATCATGGCCCTGCGAATCCGGCACATGAAAGGGAATGCGATGAAGCGCTGATCTGGCGGCGTGAAATGCCGTCTGACCGGCTGGGCTGCAGGTGCCGCTCGGCAAGCGCCTGCAGCACTGTCGGGTGATGGTTGGCTGCAGCACAGCAATCACAGTTCGTTCGAGCGCGTTCGACCGCAGTGACTGCCGGGCGTTTTTCGACGCATGTGGTCAGGGTGCTTGGCTGCTGCGCGTGGCGACAAGCCCTTCGATGCCGTGATCAGCAGCATCCCTGCCTAGAATATCGGGCCCCATCCAGAAAGCACCCCCAACATGCCCCAGCAGGGAACCATCCGCATCCGCGGAGCGCGCCAGCACAACCTCAAGAACCTCGACCTGGATATCCGCACCGGCGAGTTGACGGTGGTCACCGGCCCCAGCGGCTCCGGAAAATCCAGCCTGGTGTTCGACACCTTGTATGCCGAGGGGCAGCGGCGGTATGTGGAGACCTTCTCGGCCTATGCGCGCCAGTTTCTGGACCGCATGGACAAGCCGGCGGTGGACAAGGTGGAAGGCGTGCCGCCCGCTATTGCCATCGACCAGACCAACCCGGTGCGCTCCTCACGCTCCACGGTAGGCACGATGACCGAGCTCAACGACCACCTCAAACTGCTGTTTGCCCGTGCCGGCCAGTTGTTCGACAGCGCTGGCGCGTCGCCCGTTCGCCACGACACACCCGAGACGATCCATGCGCAATTGTTGGCACTGGCCGGCGCGGATGATCCGCGTCTGGTGGTGACGTTCCCGGTGGAGTTGCCGATCGACACCACGGCCGAGGAAATCACGCAGTGGTTGTCGGTCAGCGGTTACACCCGGGTGCAGGCCGAACGGGAAGTGGAGGCGTCGCTTCCTGCGCTCAACACGGTGGCGGCCGCCGCCAAGAAGCCCAAGGCCAAAGCGAAGACAAGCAGCGTTGCCGGGCCAGGCAAACGCAAGGTGCTCGATGTGGTGGCCGACCGGTTTCGCCTCTCCGGCGCGGAGCGCGCCCGTGTGCTGGAAGCGATCGAGGTCGCCCTGCGCCGCGGGAGCGGGCGCATCCATGTTTATGCCTTGGCGGACAACCTCGATCCACGCATCTGGAAATTTTCGACCGGCCTGCATTGCCCCGAAAGTGACCTGCGCTACACCGATCCCATTGCCTCGGCTTTTTCTTTCAACTCGGCGGTGGGGGCTTGTGTCAGCTGCCGCGGTTTCGGGCGCGTCATCGGTGTGGACTACGGCCTGGTGATCCCGAACGACAAGCTCACTCTGCGTGCCGGCGCCATCAAGCCGATGCAGACACCCGCGTGGCAGGAGTGCCAGGACGACCTGATGCGCCACGCCGAAGACGCGGGCATTCCGCGCGACACGCCCTGGAACAAGCTCAAGCCCGAACACCAGCACTGGGTCATCCAAGGATCGCCGCATTGGAACGGCAAATGGAACCAGCACTGGTTCGGCGTGAAGCGT
>JAYVRP010000047.1:0-2693 GCA_043776215.1 Rhodoferax sp.
GCCGCCTGGATACCTTCCCAGGTCGAGGCAATCTTGATCAGCACCCGGTCCACATGGATGCCTTGCGCCTGGTACAAGGCGATGATGCGCTCGGCACGCGTGACCGTGGCGCTGGTGTCAAAGCTCAGTCGGGCATCGACTTCGGTCGAAACGCGCCCCGGTATCAGCGACAGAATCTCGCAACCAAAACGCACCAGCAGACGGTCCATGATCTCGTCCAGCGGCCGCTCGCGAAAGCTGCGCACCGTGTCCTGCAGCAGGCCCTGGTAATCGGCTTTTTGCACGGCCTTGAGGATCAGCGACGGATTGGTGGTCGCGTCCCGCGGTTGAAACTGGGACAGTTGCTTGAAGTCACCGGTGTCGGCCACGACCGTGGTGAACTGTTTGAGGGCATCGAGCTGGTTCATGGTGGTCCAATGCGAAAGATCATCGAAGCGAGGCGGAAACAACAGTGTCCGGCATCTTGCTTGAATTGATGATGAAACAAAGTTACATTAATTGTACTGAATCATGTAACCACACACCTATGTCCTTTGATCTCGTACTGTTCGGCGGCACCGGAGACCTTGCGTGGCGCAAGTTGGTGCCGGCTCTTTTCCAGGCCTTTCGCCATGGCACCCTGCCCGACGGCGGACGCATCATCGGCATTGGCCGCGACGACCTCGGCGCCGACCGTTACCGCGCGCTCATGCAGTCCCGCTTTGACAAGGTGGACCTGGCCAAACGCCCGAGCGAAGAGGAGTTCGCGCGTTTCGCGGCACTGCTGGATTTCGTGCGCATGGACCTCTCCCGGCCCGACGATTACGTCCGCCTGGCCGAGACGCTGCGCACGCGCAATGCGGACACGGTGGTGATGTATGTGGCCACGGCACCGGCGCTTTTCACGACCGTGTGTGAACAGATTGCCGCCGTGGGCCTGAACACGCCTAACACACGCGTGGTGCTGGAAAAGCCGCTGGGCCATGACCTGGCATCCAACCGGGCCATCAACAGCACCGTGTGCCGGATCTTCACCGAGAAGCAGGTGTTTCGCATCGACCATTACCTGGGCAAACCGGCTGTGCAAAACCTGTTCGCCCTGCGCTTTGGCAACGCCTTGTTCGAACCGCTGTGGCGCAGAGAGCACATCGCCAACATCCAGATCACGATCGCCGAGGAACTTGGGGTCGAAAAGCGCGGTGCGTTTTACGAAACCACCGGAGCCCTGCGCGACATGGTGCAAAACCACGCCCTGCAACTGTTGTGCGCCATCGGCATGGAGCCACCGATCAACTCGCACGCCGATGCCATCCGCGACGAAAAACTCAAGGTGCTGCGCTCGCTCAAGCCCTGGACACCCGTGTCCCTCGCCACCGACGCCATCCGCGGCCAGTACGGCGCCGGCAACATGGCGGGCACCCCGGTTCCAGGGTACCGCACGGAGGCCGGCGTCGACCCGCGCAGCAACACCGAGACCTTTGTTGCCCTGCGCACCGAGATCTCCAACTGGCGCTGGGCCGGTGTTCCGTTCTACATCCGCACCGGCAAACGTCTGGCCAGCCGCGACGCGCGCATCGTCGTGAACTTCCGCCCCACACCCCACGCGATCTTCAATTCGAACATCGGCGACGCCAACCGCCTGGTCATCAACCTGCAACCCAAGGACGGGTTGGAACTGCACCTGCTGGCCCAAGGGCAGGACAACCGGCGCAACTCCCCATCCCTGGCCCCGGTGCAACTCGACCTGGATTTCGACACCCGGTTCGGATCCGAGCGTGTCGGCGCCTATGAACGCCTGCTGCTCGACGTGATCGCCGGGCGCTTGAACCTGTTCGTGCGCAGCGATGAGCAGGAAGAGGCCTGGCGCTGGGTTGAACCCATCCTCGACAACTGGAGCAATGACAGCCAGGGCCCGCGCCCCTACGCGCCGGGCACCTGGGGCCCGAGTGCATCCAGCGCCATGATTGCGCGCGACGGCTTCTGCTGGGCCGAGGAATCGTGACCTGATCGCCATGCTGGACCGCATCAAGGCATCGTTGCCGTCGCTGGCACCGGCAGAACAACGTGTCGCCAAGCTGGTCCTGCACGACCCGCGTGCGTTCGCGTCGCTGCCAGTCAGCGAGTTGGCCGACCGCGCCCATGTGAGCAAACCGACCGTGGTGCGGTTCTGCCGCAGTGTGGGGTACGACGGCCTGTCCGATTTCAAGCGCAAGCTGGTCGGCAGCGTCAGCGAAGGCGTGCCCTTCATCCACCGCAGCGTGGACGCGGATGACAAGACCGGCGACATCATGGTCAAGGTGATCGACAACACGGTGGCCGCCTTCCTGAAATACCGCAACGAGGCCAGCACAGCGGCGTTCGAGTCCGCGGCCAAGGCGCTGGTGGCGGCCTACCACAGCGGCCGGCGCATCGAGTTCTTTGGTGTCGGAAATTCCGGCGTGGTGGCCCAGGACGCGCAGCACAAATTCTTCCGGCTCGGCGTGAATACCATCGCCTACAGCGACGGGCACATGCAGGTCATGAGCGCATCGCTGCTGGGGCCCGGTGATTGCGTCGTGGTGATCTCCAACTCGGGCCGCACGCGTGACCTTATGGACGCCTGCGACATCGCGCGCAGAAACGGCGCCACCACCATCGTCATCACCGCCACCGGCTCACCGCTGGCCAGCGCCGGCCATATTCACCTGTCGGCCGATCATCCGGAAGGGTTCGAC
>JAYVRP010000048.1:0-2692 GCA_043776215.1 Rhodoferax sp.
ACGTCCAGATCGTCCGCGCTGACGCGCAACACCTGATTCATGTGGGACAGGTCCACCACCACCCCGCCCAGGTGCGGGATCACATTGCCTTCGAGCGAGGTGCCGGTGCCGTAGGCAATCACCGGTGTGCCGTGCGCGGCACAGATGCGCACCACTTCCACCACTTCGTCGGTGCTTTGCGGGAACACCACCGCATCGGGCCGGTGCGGGCTGTGCCAGGACTCGTCCTTGGCGTGGTGGTCGCGTACGCCGGCTGTGGTCGACAGCCGCTCGCCAAAGCGCTTGCGCAGCGCGGCCACGGTGTCCTGGTGCGCCACGGTTTCCATCGTCACGGCGTGTCCTGCACGGCCTTGATCATCTCCATGCCGCCGACCTTGGAGGCCCAGGTGGTGTAGATCGGCATCATCGCCCTCTGCCACGGCCCCTTGTCGACCTTGTGGTACTTGGCGCCGGCCGCGACCGCCTTCTTCATGGCATCTTCATCCCCCTCGGCGATGAGGCGGTCCTGCAGCTTGATGGCATCGGCCGCAGCCGCCTGGACAATTGCCTGTTGCGCCGGAGTGAGCCGCTTCCAGAAGCTGCTGGAGAAAGCCACCGCGGAAATCGAATAGATGTGGCCCAGATCGGTCACATGCGGCGCCACCTCGTAGAACTTGGACGCCCAGTAGGTGGTCTTGGCGTTGTCCATGGCGTCCACCACACCGGTCTGCATCGAGTTGTAGATCTCCGGGAACGCGATGGGTGTGGGGTTGGCACCCAGCATCTTCCACAGCTCCACATGCAGGGGGCTCTGGATCACGCGGATCTTGACGCCGCGGACGTCATCGGGCGTGAGGATGGGTTTCTTGGACATCGGGTGGCGCGTCCCGTTGACCAGGAAGCCCACCACCTTGAAACCATGCGCGTCGTACTTGGCGGCGAGCTGCTGCCCGACTCTGCCAGCCAGCACCCGATAGGCGTGGGCGTCGTCGCGGAACAGAAAGGGCATGTCGAAGAGTGCGCCCTCGGGCACCCAGACCCCAAGCACCGAGACGTTGATCGGCGCCCCGCAGACCGATCCCAGGCGCATGCCTTCGGCCATCTCCTTCTCGCCGCCGAGCTGCGAGTTCGGGAACAGCTGCATGTCGATCTCGCCCTTGGTCTCGGCATTGACGCGGTCGACCATCTGTTTCATTCCAATGGTGCCGGGAAAGTCGGCGGTGCCGAGCACGCCGAACTTGCAGGTCAGCTTGGTCTGGGCGCTTGCGCCCGGTGCGAAACCGGCCAATCCCAGTGCGAGGACCGCCGAGGCGGAAACAAGTAACTTGCGCAATCTCATGGAGGTGTCTCCTGGTGGGTGGGAACTAGAAAAACGCACGCACGGCACTCATGGAAATCCAGGGTACGTACGTGATCAGAAAGAGGCCGAAAACAAGGATCAGAAAGAACGGCATGGCCGCCCGGAACGTCGCCTGCACCGAGGTTCCGGTGATCGCCGACGGTATGAAAACCAGCAGGCCGTAGGGCGGCGTCAGCCCACCCATCATCAGGTTGACCACCACAATGATGCCGAAGTGCACCGGGTCGACCCCGAGCTGAAGAATCAGCGGCAGCGACAAGGGCACGACGATCAACATGATGGCTGTCAGGTCCAGGAATGCGCCGGCGATCAGCATCAGCACGTTGAGGAGCAGCAGGATGACCCAGGCCTGACTCACATGCTGCAGCATCACCTGCAGGAACTGCTGCGGCACGCGGCCGGAAATCAGCACCCAGGCAAACGGCGCCGCCACGCCGATCAGGAAACCCACCATGGCGCTGTCGATGCTCGACTCGCGCAGACCGCGCCAGACCTCGGGCAGCTTCAGATCCTTGTAGAAGAACATGCCGATGCCCAGGGCATAGACCACCGCCACCACGCCGGCCTCCGTCGCAGTGACAAAACCGAAACGGATACCACCGATGATGAGCACCGACAGCGCCAGCGCCGGAACCGCCTGCACCAGCGGGCCGGACACCGCAGCCCACGACGGTCTTGCCGTGGCATGGCCATAACCCGCACGCCGGGTGATCACATACACCATCACCATCAGCAGCACGGCGATCAGCAGACCGGGCAGGATGCCGGCCAGGAACAGTTTGCCGACCGACACGTTGGCAATCGAGGCAAACAACAACATCGCGATCGAAGGTGGGATCACGTTGGGCAGGATCGCCGAGGAGGCAATGACGGCACAGCAAAAGGGCGCCGGGTAACCGTTGCGTTTCATCTCGGGAACCATCATCTTGGCCAGCAGTGATGCATCGGCGGTGGACGAACCGGAATCGAAGCCGAAAAACACGCTGGTGAGCACGTTCACCTGCGCCAGGCCGCCGCGAAGGTGCCCGACCAGCGCGCGTGCGAGCCCGATCAGGCGCAATGTCAGGCCACCCGCGTTCATCACCTGCGCCGCCGCGATGAACAGTGGGATGGCCAGCAGCACGAATTTGGAGGAACCGACCACCATGTTGTGCACTACCGCCGCCGGCGGCAGCAGATCGCCGGCATCACTTGCCACGAAGGCGGCAAACAGCATGCAGAAAGCCACCGGCACGCCCATCGCCAGGGTCGCCACAAAGGCGATGGCCAGCAGCAGCGTGGGGCTGCCGCTCTGGATGTCGGTGAGCTCAAAAACGTCGAGCAGCAGCCAGACCAGCACAGAAAACCCGATGG
>JAYVRP010000049.1:0-2690 GCA_043776215.1 Rhodoferax sp.
GCACCGATTGCAGCCATCTACTGGTTTGCCCGCACCGCGGACGACATTGCCGACGAAGGTGACGCCGCCCCCTCCCAGCGATTGGCCGCCTTGTCCCAGTACCGCAGTGATCTCCTGGCAACCGCCAACGCGCAGAGCCATTCACGCCGCTGGTCCGAGGTCTTCGACCCTCTGGCCGACATGCTGCCGCGCTTCGGGCTGCCCGCGCCCTTGCTCGCCGACCTGCTTGACGCATTCGAACAGGATGTCACGTACACGGCGGCCGGCCGCCGATACCAGACCGACCGGGAACTCTACGATTACTGCAGCCGCTCGGCCAACCCGATCGGGCGTTTGCTGCTGCACCTGTATGGCGTGCACGATGCGTTGTCACTGGCGCACAGCGACATGATCTGCACGGCGCTTCAACTGGTCAATTTCTGGCAGGACCTGCGCACCGACATTGCGCGCGCACGCTGGTATCCGAGTGTCGAACAGATGGCGCGCCACGGAGTGACCGACACCGACCTCTTGCGCGACGCCGATTGCGAGCGCGCTTCCCGGATGGTCTCGGCCTACGCCAGCGAGGCACGGTCGAAGATGCAGGCAGGTGCATCACTTGCACACCGACTGCCTGGCCGCGCCGGCTGGGAGCTGCGTCTGGTCGTCCAGGGCGGATTGCGAATACTGGAAAAAATGCAGGCCATCCACCACGCCACATGGCGCGCGCGACCCACACTGGACAAGACCGACGTTCCGGTGCTTTTGTGGCGGGCCTGGCGCAGCACCCCGACCACACCACACGCACAACCCGCATGACCCCGCAGCAATATGTGCAGGACAAGGCGGCCGCTTCCGGCAGCAGCTTCTATTACGCGTTCTTGTTCCTGCCCACGCACCGCCGCGCCGCCATCACCGCGTTTTATGCATTTTGCCGCGAAGTGGACGACGTGGTGGACGAAACACCCGACCCCGGAGTCGCCGCCACCAAACTGGCGTGGTGGCGAGGTGAAGTGGCACAGGCTTTTGCCGGCCATCCAACGCATCCGGTGACGCGTGCACTGATACCGCTGGCGACCGACTATCACATCGAGCCGCGGCATCTGCTGGCGATCATCGACGGCTGCCAGATGGACCTGGAGCAAACGCGCTACCTCGACTTTGCCGGCTTGCAGCGGTATTGCCACCTGGTGGCCGGCATCGTGGGTGAAGTGGCAGCCAACATCTTCGGCCAGACCGATACCGCGACAACGGCTTACGCGCACCGGCTCGGCCTCGCGCTGCAGCTCACCAACATCATCCGCGATGTGGGCGAAGATGCATTGCGTTCGCGCATTTACCTGCCCGTCAACGAACTGCAGCAGTTCGACGTCAAATCGCACGAAATTCTCAAGCGGCAGGGCGGGGAAGATTTTCAGCAGCGCTTTGGCAAACTGATGCGGTTCCAGGCTGAGCGCGCGCACCGGTTCTACGATGAAGCACTGGCCTTGTTGCCGCAAGCCGACCGTCGCAGCCAGAAGCCGGGGCTGATGATGGCCAGCATCTACCGTGACCTGCTGCGGGAAATCGAACGTGACAATTTTGCAGTTCTGCACCACCGCGTGAGTCTCACGCCATTGCGCAAATTGTGGCTGGCCTGGCGCGTCCAGGCGCTGGGTCGGCTTTGAAGCCTGCATCCTTGCGGGTTGCCGTTGTGGGTGGTGGCTGGTCCGGTATGGCCTGCGCCATCCGCGCGGTCCAGTTGGGGCACCGGGTCACCCTCTTCGAAGCGGCCCGAACGCTGGGCGGGCGTGCACGCGCCCTGCCCTGCACCTTGCCCGACGGGTCTACAACCACACTCGACAACGGGCAGCACATCCTCATTGGCGCCTATACGGACACACTGCGCCTGATGCAGCTCGTGGGCATCGACCCGGCACTGGCCCTGCTGCGTTTGCCCCTGCGCATGGTGTTTCCCGACGACGGCGGTATCCAATTCCCGGCCTGGCCGGCACCCTGGGACGCCGTCGCGGCCATTGCTGGCGCGCGCGGCTGGAACTTTTGTGACAAAAGCTCCCTGCTGTGGCGAGCCACGCGCTGGCGTCTGACCGGGTTCCGCTGTGCGCCCGACGCCACGGTCGCCGCCATCTGCACCGGCCTGACCCCACGTGTCATGGAAGAACTGGTCGAGCCGCTGTGTGTGTCGGCGTTGAACCTTGCAAGTGATCATGCCAGCGGGCAGGTGTTTCTACGGGTCTTGCACGACTCCATGTTCGGGCCGCCCCTCGGGTCCAACCTGTTGTTGCCACGCAGGGATCTTTCGGCGTTGTTTCCCGATGCTGCGGCACGCTGGATCACCGAACGGGGCGCCAATGTTCGGCTGGGTACCCGCGTTCAGGCGTTGGCCTGCACCAATGCAGGATGGCGGGTCGAAGGGGAGTCGTTTGACAGCATGGTTCTGGCAACACCCGCACTGGAGGCGGCACGGCTGGTCGGCGCGGTAGTGTCGGACCTGCCGGGCGCGGCGCGGACACCGGCACAAGCATGGACGCGCCAGGCGGAGTCCCTGCAGTACACAGCGATCAGCACGGTGTACGCGTGGGGCGCTGGCGCCAGACTGGCACAACCGATGATCGCCTTGCGGTGCCGCGTGGCGGCGCCAGCCGCAGGACCGGCCCAATTCGTGTTCGACCGGGGGCAACTCGGCGGGCCGGCAGGTTTGCTCGCCTTTG
>JAYVRP010000050.1:0-8912 GCA_043776215.1 Rhodoferax sp.
GAGCCCAGGCGAAGAAAACGCGCATCACCGAACACATCGCGCTGGCGGCGCAGCACACAGGCTGTGGCCGCTCCAGACAGCGTGCCCATGGCGCGGTCCACCTCCACCAGCAACGCCACATCCAACGTCGTGTAGCGCCGCGCAAAGGCGTGCTCGGGGGCGCAATAGGCCTTGAGCAGCCGCTTGCCCGTCATCCAGCGCGAGACCAGTCGTGTGAGCTGCGCTCGGCTGTAGCCGCTCAGGTGCTGCAAGTAGGCCAGTACCAGCCCTCGGTCCTGGCGCAGTAACCGTCGATAGTCGAAGCGCCGAAGCACTGATTCGATCCAGGCGTATCGCTCTTGGTCGTCCTCACAGCGGCGGAACTCCAGCGCCTCGGTTCCCTCCACTACCCGGCGCACCAGTTCCAGGGTGCGCACTTGCGTCTCGTTCATGTTGATCACCATCCGTTGGATGATCAACTCGCTTGGCCAGCGGGCTGCCCATCAGCCCCGTTACTACCATCCAAACCACTTTCCCAGGCTCATTCCTCATTGGAATCACGGGCCTGGCTCCAGGCTCACACCTCGTTGGACAAGACTACCATGCGTCAAATGCAATCGTTCGATTACATAATGTCCAATCAACTGGGATCACTTAAGTTCATACCAAACACCGCGCCCACTGCCTTGCTGATTCAAATGGCCACGTTCGACCAAGTTACGGAAATGCTGCTTCAACGTATTTCGGCCGACGCCCGTCAATTTGATGGCATCGCCAATCGTGATGCGGCCATGCTCACGGGCAAACTCGACGATTTGCAACGACAGGTCGGGCAAGGCGGCCAGCACTATTCTTTCGCGTTCGACCTTCTTCTCCAGTCGCCGGACCTGCTCAGCCAGTGAGCGCAGAAAGAAAACCAGCCACGGTTGCCAGTTGGGTGCATTCGATCGGATTGAGCCCTGCGTCTGCCGCAGGGCCAGGTAGTAGGCTTCCTTGTTGATCTCGATCACGCTTTCCAGTGAGCTGTACGGTACATAAGCATAGCCCGTCTGGATCAACAGCAATGTCGTCAGAACCCGGCTGAGTCGGCCGTTGCCATCCTGGAATGGGTGTATCTCCAGGAACACCACCACGAAGATGGCAATGATTAGCAACGGGTGCAAATGTGCTTTGTCGCGCTCATTGTTGACCCAGGTCACCAGTTCGGCCATGAGGCCAGGAGTATCGAATGGACTGGCCGTTTCGAAAACGATGCCAATCTGCACACCGATTTCGTCAAACGCGGCGACGCTGTTTGAGTTGGTCTTGTACTGCCCCCGGTGCCGTGAGTCTTTCTCACTGTGGCGCAACAAGATCTGGTGCAGTTGCTTGACGTGGTTCTGATTGAACGGGATGTCTCGCCAGGAGCTGAACACCAAGTCCATCAACTCTGCGTAACCAGCCACCTCCTGCTCATCGCGGGTCTCAAAAGACTGGATCGCCAGGTTTGAAAGCAGCTTTTCTACCTCCCGGTCGGTCAACTTGCTGCCCTCGATACGAGTGGACGAGCCAATGCTTTCGATGGTGGCCACCCTGCGCAAGGCTGAAAGACGTTCGGGTGCAAGCGTCCCCAGGGCGCGCCACGCGCCTTTGAATTCGTCAATCCGAGCGATGAGGCTCAGGATCTCAGGTGTAATGTGGAGGGAGTCTACGCGAAGCATAAAACCAATATTACACCCAATTACACCTATTTATGACAACTAAACGCCCCTTGATGGCAAGCGTAGAAATGGGTGTTTATGGATGTATTGTTGGCGCTTTCAGAACAGAGAGAGCGAAAAATGGTCTAAACCGCCGTAAACGGGCTCGGTGGCAAAGTGCCAAGTCCGCAAGAAAAACCCCATTTCCCTCACGGAGAACGGGGTTTACGACATGCAAAGAGAAACTCTTTGCAGCGGGTGAGTGGTGGAGCTGGGGGGATTTGACCTACGGCAAAGTCAATGCTGGCGCGGGTTTCAACGATTCCGTGTGAAATCCGTGTGAATTGGTCAGGGCTGGTTTCGGATGGAACGCGGACGCGGGTTCAATGTCAATCCGAAATAGCTGACTCTGATGACGGCTGCCGTCTTGCAAGATCGCAGGCATGTCCTCGGCAAAAGCGTCTCCCTGATCTGCCGCCAGGCCGGGCCACATATATGCCTTCGGTATGTCTGGCCGACTGCGCCCATACCATCCAGTGGCTGATGTGGCAGATGGCCTCGGCCGGGCCGCTGCCGGGGCAGGCGGTGCACTTCACGCGCTGGGCGCCGCCCGGACAGGACTACGCACGTGCCCGCTCCTGCCCGAACGGACGTTGTTATTGGCATCCGAGGCCAGCCTAGGGCAAACCCACGTGGGACTGGAAAGCGGCGAGAGCCGTGGCGCCTAACTCACCGCAAGGTGACCCATTTGCCATTCTGGAGTTGATAGATTCGGCTTTCCTTGTTGCCGAGTCGGTTTGTCTTGCTTATCCTGAATTCACCGACACCAAACATGTTGGCCGGGAACGTTGTCGTCTCCATCACGTTGAGAAGGCTATCCGTAGTAAGGTTCGGTCCCGCCTTGGTAGCCCCAGCTATGAACAGGTCCATCATGACGTAGTCCCACGCAGAAATTGCCTCCGGATCTTCGTTGAACTTGGCTTTGTATGCTGCAAACCAGTCACGCACACCCTTGGAAGTGGAGTCGGCGCTGGGGGACGTTATCCCCGAGCTGGCGTAGATCCCCTCGACTGTACTGCCGCCCAGTTGTATCAACGTCTGATAATACTGATTGGACGACCCCGCGAACTCCGCCTTGTAGTCCGTTTTGCGCGCCTCGCTCATGATGGCGACAGTTTCCCGCACCGGCGCGCCGAGAGCGATCAGGGTACAGCCGGCGCCCTTCATGCGCGCCACCTGGGAAGAGAAATCGGTCGATCCACGCTTGTAGGAAGCGCGCTCCGTTAAGCCCATGCCGAGGGCCTTGAGCGCCGTCTCCGTCCCCAGCACGTGCTCCAGGCCGCTGTCGTCGTCCTGGTAAATGATGCAGACCTTGCTGTGTTTATTGAGAGTAACCGCGAAGTTGACAGCGGCTTCGATCTGCGGGTAGTAGGGCGGAATGATCGCCACCTTCAGACGGTGCGGCGGGTCGAACATCGCCCGGGCACCGCTCAAGGGCATGAAGTTGATCATGTTGTTCTCGAAAAGGATAGGCATGACCGCTTCCGCGGGCGCAGTGCCAAGAATCGAGACAATAGTGAAAACCTTGTCGCTGTTGACCAACTTCTGCGCAGCCAGCACCGCGCGCTTGGGGTCGTAGCCGGAGTCCTCTACCAGAAGGCGGATCTTGCGCCCGTTGACCCCCCCTGCCGCATTGGCCTCATCGATGCGCATCTGCAAGCCGTAGCGCGCCTGTTTGCCGATGAAGGCCGCGGGCCCCGACAGGTCGAGTATCGTACCAAGGAGGATTTCGTCCTTGGTTACGCCCTGCTGCGCTTGGGCGGCTACTCCTGCCACCATCATCAGTCCCGCAACTGTGCCCAGCAACCGTGCTGCAATTCGTAGTGTCTTCATCATGTCTCCTATAAGTTCGTTGAGTAACCACTGCTTGTCGTTCGACGATTCGACGCCGAACCACCCTGCCCATGAAATTCAATCCTTGGTCAATGGTTTGCCAATCGACTGAGACAACACCCGACGCCGTCTAAGCTGCGGTCAATCCTCCGTCGATGCACAGTTCGAGCCCCGTCACCCAACGGGCGGCGTCCGACGCCAGGTAACGAACGCCGTTGGCGATATCCTGTGGTTCGCCAAAACCCAGCGGATGCTTGCTAAGGAATATCTTCTCTGCTGCTGCCTCGTCCCGTACCAAGCCAAGCCGGACGTAATCCCTGAAAGTGTTGACCCCCATGTCGGTCTTGACCAGCCCTGGGTGAACTGAATTGACTCGTATGCGGTCCCGCCCACCCTCGAGCGCGGCGGCTTTCGTCATCATCAGCACCGCAGCCTTGGATCCGCAATACGGCCCCAGACCCATCCCGGGCTTGATGGCCCCCGCCGAGGACATATTCACGATGGAGCCACCTCGACCGGCGGCGCCGCCCGGCCGCATGGTGCGAAAGCCGTGCTTCATCCCGAGGAAGACCCCGCCTACGTTGATGCGCATCAACCGCTCGAAATTCTCGAGTTCGAAGTTGGCGAACAGCCCTGCGCTATCGATCCCGGCGTTGTTGACCAACACGTCCAACCCGCCAAAGCGCTGGACAGTCGCGTCAATCGCCGCCTCCCAATCCGCTTCCCTTGTCACGTCCAACCGGGCAAAGAAAGTATTCGTGCCGATCGTCGCTGCGAGCTTTTCTCCCTCGTCTACGAGAACGTCGGAGATCACCACTTTGGCGCCCGCCGCCGCAAGCCCCTCCACTATCGCCGCCCCCAGGCCGCGACTGCCACCGCTGACGAGTGCTACCTTTCCGTCCAACCGAAACTGATCCATTGCTTGCTATCTCTTCGTTGCTAGCGTCTTGCCGCTACGCCTTGCCGCAGGCCCTATTGCTGGCGCCGGGCTCGTCCACTTTCACTTCGTGCTGAACGGCTACCCTGTCCGGGACCCGGTGGCTGACAAGAGCAAAGATCACTGCGTCGCCCTCGCCAGACCCATCTCCCGCGCTGCGATACAGGGTGCGATCGGACAATACTCGGCGAGCTCGATTTGAATGCCGTAAGAATCCTTCGGATGGAATAGGTGCTCCTTGAGACCACCGCCATACTGCTTGCCGACCAAGCGCACACCCAAGGACTCCAATTCCTTGGTGGATTCATCGATGTTGTCAACCTTGAGCGTCAAACACGACAAACCCTGGCCCCGCTTCTGTATGACTCTGGCAACGTGACTCTCAGCCGAAGTCGGCGAGATCAGTTCCAAACCCAAGGGATGAAAGGTGGAGAAAAAATGCTCACCCTCTCCGTTGAATGCACCAATATCCCTAAATTCACTGCCCAGGACGGCCGAAAACAATCGCTTGGCGCCCTCCACGTCGCTGACGTACGCATGGACATGATCGATCTTTTCCACCTTCATGACGTTGGTCGCTCCAGCGGCAGGTCGACCAAGCTCCCGCGCCGCGACACACGGCGCTATCGGGGAATATTCGGCGAGTTCAATCTGGATGCCGTAAGAATCCTTTGGATGGAATAGGTGCTCCTTGAGACCACCGCCGTACTGCTTGCCGACCAAGCGCACGCCAAGGGACTCCAATTCCCTCGTGGATTGATCGATGTTGTCAACCTTGAGCGTCAAACACGACATGCCCTGGCCCCGCTTCTGGATGACTTTGGCAATGTAACTCTCTTGCGAGGTTGGCGAGATCAGTTCCAAGCCCAAGGGGTGAAACGTTGCGACGAATTGCTCGCCCTCTCCGTTGAAGGTGCCAATATCCCGAAACTCACCGCCCAGCACAGCCGAAAACAAACGCTTGGCGCCCTCCAGATCGCTTACGTACGCGTGGAGATGATCAATTTTTTCCACCTTCATGCCCAGCCTCCTGGCAATTCAACTGCAATGGTTACCGCTTTCATGCCTGCATTGTGCAGCGACGGATTGGACCGGCGCATCGTCGGAAGCGACGAGGCCCACGCCTCACCGCGGTGTCCTTTACTGGCATGGACGTCGGTCGATCGGTGGCGCCGGTGTGCCACGACTACCAGCCGCCCTTTGTGTTCACCAGCGAGTTGCGCCGCCGGGTGCGCAGGCCCGCCGCGCCGCCAACCCGTGTGCAACCGGTGGGCTGCAGTGTCAACCTACTTGGCGGCTCTGGTCCTTCCAGTACGGCTCACGCAACACCCGCTTGAGAAGCTTGCCTGCGGCGTTGCGCGGCAGGACATCGACAACGTCTACGGTCTTTGGGCATTTGTAGGCAGCGATCTGGCTGCGGGCGAACGCGATGACTTCGTGCGGATCAATAGTGCGGCCGGCGCGCGGGACGATGACCGCTTTGACGGCCTCGCCCCACTTCGGGTCGGGCACGCCGATAACCGCGACCTCCACAACTTCGGGGTGACGGCTGAGCGCGCTCTCGACTTCAGCGGGGTAGATGTTCTCGCCCCCGGAGATGATCATGTCCTTGATGCGGTCGCGCACATACAGGTATCCGTTGCTGTCCAGGTAGCCCGCGTCGCCAGTAAAGTGCCAGCCGTCGCGGATGGCCGATGCGGTGGCTTCCGGACGGTTCCAGTAACCCCTGGTGACAAAGGGGCCGCGCAGGATGATCTCGCCGGTTTCACCGGCATGAAGTTCGGCGCCGTCGGGGCCGACGATTTTGAGTTCCACCCCGCTGCAGGCCCGCCCGCAGGAGGTGAGTCGATCGGGGTTCGCCGGGTCATGGTCCTGCGGTTTGAGCACCGTGCCGACCGTGGTCGACTCCGTCATGCCGAACATCTGCAGGAAGCCGCATTTCAGTGTCTTGATGGCGCGCTCGAGCAAGTCCACAGGAATCGGCGCCCCGCCGTAGACGACTTGTTCCAAGTGGCTGAAATCGGTGGTCACGCAGTCCGGGTGGTTCAGCATCGCGGCCAGCACGGCGGGCACCACCCCGAACTTGGTTACCTTCCATTTGCGAATCGCTTCCAGTATGAGGCCTGCCTGGGTCTCACGCAGGATGACGATGCTGCCGCCCACGTACGGCGCGTACATGCCGAACGTCGAGCCGCCCGCGTGAAACAACGGAAGCGGCACTACCACAACGTCGTCGGGATGCCAGCGGCCGATGTCCTCGTGATCGACCATGCCAAGCCCGGCGACAAGATTGCGGTTGGTGATCTGGACACCCTTGGGCAGCCCCGTGGTGCCGGAGGTGTACAACTGGATAACCATGTCGTCGGCGACGGCCGCGGTGGCCGGGTCGATGGCTGGTAGCAGGCTGAGCCAGGCGTCGTAATCGAGGCAAGCTTCGGCCGGACCGTCGATGCAGACCAAGGTTTTGAGACGCGGCAGCTGCGCGCGCACGGCTTGGACGACGGGCAGGTGCGCGCGGTCGACTAACAGCATCTCGACCTGTGCATCGTCGATGATGAAGGCGATTTCCGGTGCGGCCAGGCGCCAGTTCACCGGAACGATCACCATGCGCGACTTGGCCGCACCGAGGTAAACGTCGAAGAAACGGTCGGAGTTCTTGGCCAGGTAGCCGAAGCGCGCTTGCGGAGCCGAAAGCGCGGCCATCAGACCCTGGGCGACCTGGTTGCTGCGCTCGTCCCACTGCCGATAGGTGCTGATGCGATTCTCGAAGATCAGCGCCGGATGGTCCGGGCGCGTGCGGGCGTACACGCGCGGAATGTCGGCCAAGGTGTGGATGCCGGTCTGTTGCAGCGAAGGAAGGGACGAGTTCATGGTTCCAGCTATACGATACCAAAGAGCTCAGCGTGTTCACGTCAACTCCACCGAATGCCCATACGTTGGCTTTACGGTAGACCAGCGCTTGCGGCGGCAGCCATGTCGGGTGTCTTGCAGGCCACAAGATACTCGCGGCGCAGACGCAGAACCAGATCATGGACGCTGGGGATGTCGTCGATCAGGTCAATACCCTGTCCAGCGCTCCAGACGTCCTTCCATGGTTGTGCCCCCGGCGGCATGTGGTCATGCCGCATGCCACGGCCCAAAGGCAGGGGAAGGTTGTCAGGGTCAAGACCGGCCCGTCGGACAGAGGGCACGAGCCAGTTGGCGTGTACCCCGGCAATACGTTCGGTGTATGTCAAGTCGCTGGAGGTGCTGGCGACCAACATTTCCTTGTACGCCAGAGGCGCCGCCGACTCCTGTGTCGCGATGAAGCGCGTACCGAGATACGACAAGTCGGCGCCCAGCACCTCTGCGGCGCGGATCGTGGCGCCGTCGCTCACTGCACCCGCCATCACGATGGTGCCGTCGTAGACGGCACGCACCGCGCGGATCAATGCGAGGTGGCTCAGCGTACCGGAGTGCCCGCCGCCGCCTGCACCAATGCAGATCAGACCGTCCGCACCGGCGGCGATCGCCTTCTGAGCGAACCGAAGGCTCGTAACGTCGTGGAAAACCAGCAAGCCGACATCGTGTGCACGCCTGATCAAGGCCGTTGGGTCGCCGCCTACGGTGATGACCACACGCACACCGTAACGCGCGCACAGGTCGTAGTGGGCGTCGACTTCGTTGTCGGGAAGGCGCGTTGCCAAATTCACGGCCAGCGGTCCGCATGGTCGTCCAGCCTTCTGCTCGTGCGCATCGAATGAACGTCGCATTGCTTTTAGCCAGCTATCGAACTCCTCGAAGCTGCGCGCGTTCATCCGGGGCAACGCACCCATCACTCCTGCCTTGCACGCTTCGCGCACGAGGTCGGGGCCGCTGACCAGGAACATTGGCGCGCAGATTGCCGGCAGCGTGAGCGACGATCTGACGCAGGGATCAAGGGCCATTTGGAGAACTTTTTTGCGAGAATGCAGCTTGCGGAGTATTTGCAGGACTGAGCGAATTCGCTACCCGGAGTCGAGCGGCTGCACGATCGCTGCCGCCTCGGCACCGTCGAGAAGCCATTGCGACCATGGGGATCAAGTCGCCGGTATTCATGAGGCAGCCTTCACCATGTTGCGCGCGATGACGAGCTGTTGGATCTGTGTCGTTCCCTCGTAGATCCGGAACAGGCGTACGTCGCGGTAAAAACGCTCTATGCCGTAGTCGCTGACGTAGCCGGCCCCGCCAAAAATCTGCACCGCACGGTCGGCGACGCGGCCGCACATTTCCGAGGCGAACATCTTGCAGCAGGACGCCTCGGTGCTGACGTTGTCGCCGCGATCGCGCCGTCGGGCGGCGTCCAGCCTTACATTCCGCAGGTGGACGTATGAATATCCACGAATTACCCGCCTTGTTTTTTTGACCGATACGCCGACTCTGGCACGCCCAGCAGGACCAGCACC
>JAYVRP010000051.1:0-2679 GCA_043776215.1 Rhodoferax sp.
AGTCGTCATCGCCGGTATCGGCCACACAGCGTTCGGCAAACATCCCGGGCGCGGCACGGTGTCGCTCAACGTCGAGGCGATCCGCAAGGCGCTGGCCGATGCAGGTGTCGACAAGCGCCAGGTCGATGGCCTGATGGTCAAGGCACCGACTTCCCGGTTCGAGATGATGTACGCGCAAAAGCTGTCCGAGGCGCTGGGCATGCAGCCGCGCATCGGGGGTGTCTACGACCACGGCGGCGCGAGCAACATCAGCATGATCAGCTACGCCAGCATGGCGATCGAGGCCGGCCAGTGCGACATCGCCGTGGTGGCGCTGGCGGACAACCCCGCCACAGGAAGTCGCCAGGCCTACGAGAAGTCCTATGGCGACGACGGCAGTGGCCTTGTTGGCTGGTTCGGCACTCCGGCCGGCTACGCCATGATCGCGCAGCGACACATGGCCCAATACGGCACCACCAGCGACCAGCTCGGCGCCATTGCGGTGGCCTGCCGCAAACACGGCGCGGCCAATCCGCATGCCCAGCTGCGCCGACCGCTGACGCTGGAGCAGTACCGCGAGTCGCGCCTGATTGTCGAGCCGCTGCGCCGCGACGACTGCTGCCTGGTGTCCGACGGCGCAGCCGCCGTGGTGCTGATGAGCGCGAAGAAGGCCACCGAGCTGAAGGTGGCCCAACCGGTGCCGGTGCTTGGTTTCGGCCAGGGGCAGACATCCTGGGACGTCGCCCTGCGGCCAGACCTGACCACCACTGCGGCGACGGTGTCGGCGCAGACCGCATTCGCGATGGCGGGCCTGACGCCGGCCGACATCGACGTGGCGCAGATCTATGACTGTTTCACCGTCGCCGTGCTGATGACGCTCGAGGACTACGGCTTCTGCGCCAAGGGCGAAGGCGGCAGGTTCGTGCAGGACGGGCGCATCGAACTCGGCGGCGCGCTGCCGGTCAACACCTCGGGCGGTCTGCTGTCCGAGACCGGCATGCCGGGCCTGCAACTGGTGATGGAGGGCGTGCGCCAGATGCGCGGCGACTCGGTGAACCAGTTGCAGGGCGCGCGCAAGTGCGTCATCAGCAACCAGGGCGGCATCATGCACACGCATGCGACCCTGATCCTCGGCCAATAGGGAGCGAGCCATGAGCACCGCACGGCCGCCCGAAGGCGCTCGGCACCGCAGCTCGCAGAGCGAAGGTACACCATGACCCATACCGCCACTGACGTGCAGGCGCCCGGACCCGAAATCACCGACCTGAATCGCCCTTACTGGGAGGCGTTGAAGGAGGGTGGGCACCAGTACCAATGCTGCCATGCCTGCGGCCACCGCTGGTTGCCAGCCCGCAGCGAGTGCCCTGGCTGCCTGGGCGACGATTGGTCCTGGAAACCGTCCGGCGGAGGTGCCCGGCTTGTCAGCTGGGTGGTCTACCACATCGCCTACCACGCATCCTTCGCCCAGCGGCTGCCCTACACGGTGGCCGTGGTTGAACTGGAAGAGGGTCCGCGCATGTTCAGCAACATCGTGGGTGTGGACGCCGCACAGTTGAAGATCGACATGCCGCTGCGCCTGGTGATCGAGCAGGAAGGCGACAACGCCGTGGCCCGCTTTACCCCGGCCTGAGCCGGGATCACCGACTCACAATTGGAGACCGCAGCATGACCCAGCGAACGGAGCATTGGCATGGATGAGTTCTGGAGTGGCAAGGCGGCGGTGGTCACCGGCGGTGCGCGCGGTCAGGGCGCATCGATTGCCCGCATGCTGATCGCCGCGGGCGCCCATGTTTATGTGATGGACCGGCTGTCGCTGCATGACCCGGCCTGGGAGCCGCTGCGCAGGTTTGCCGTAACGCAGCCAGGGGGCCTGTCCTGCCTGCAGCTCGATGTGGCCGACGAGGCCGCATGGCAGACGGTGGCGCAGCAGGTGCGATCGGGCGGCCGAGCCCTGATGGGCCTGGTGAACAACGCCGGCATCACCGGCCCGCGCAATACCGTGACCAAGGCCCCGCTGGCGGAGTGGGAGCAGGTCTTGCGGGTCAATCTGACCGGTGCCTTCCTCGGGATCCAGACCCTGGCACCCGGGATGCCTGCCGGTGCGGCGATCGTCAATATTGCGTCGGTCACCGGTCTGACGGGCTACTACTCGGCGGCTTACTCGACCAGCAAGTGGGCGCTGCGCGGGCTGACTCGCAGCGCGGCGCTGGAACTGGCCCCGGCCGGGGTGCGCGTCAACTGCATCTGCCCGGGCGTGGTCGATACCGAGATGATCCGGACCAACGCACGCCTGTTCGAGGCCCTTCAGAACATCACGCCGCTGGGGCGGATGGCACAGCCCGAGCAGGTGGCGGAGGTGATGTTCTTTCTCCTCGGACCGAAGTCGTCGTATGTGACGGGTGCCGACATCGCGGTCGACGGTGGCGTCAGCGGCGGCGGCATTTTCTGGCCGGTGGGCAAGGCGGTGGGAACCCTTTAGCCGGGCTGGTATGGCAAAGAAACAGCAGGACGCAGCGGTGCACGGCGTTTGCCCGGTGCGGTGGAGTTGGGAAACGTCAAGACAGGTCATTAACCAAAGGAGATAGACATGGGTGTAATCAAGAAGTTCGCGGGGCTGGCCGTCGTGGCTGCTGCCGTCGCATTTGCGCAGACGGCGTCGGCGCAGCAGACGATCAAGATCGGCGCGCTCAACCCCTACAG
>JAYVRP010000052.1:0-8888 GCA_043776215.1 Rhodoferax sp.
GGCGCAACGCACTATTATTTTGACCAGCCCGAGAAGCTGGCAGAAGGCATAGGGCACGCCCGTGACTGGTTGCAGCGCAAGGGGTTCATAGCGGCTTGAGCGGCGTGGGTTGAGTTTTTTGTGGAGACACCATGACATCGATTAGCACGCATTTCCGGCTGCGCCGGACCTTGGTGGGCTTGCTCGCCGCAACACTCGCCTGGTGTGGAACGGCGAGCGCGCAAGAAGCCTATCCCTCACGCCCGGTCACCATCATCATCCCGTTCACCGCCGGCTCGCAGCCTGACATCCTGGCGCGCGCCATGGCCGAACACTTCACCAAGGCGCTGGGGCAGAGTTTCGTCATCCTGAACCGCGATGGCGCAGCCGGTGTGATCGGCGTGGAGGCACTGTCCCAGAGCAAGCCGGATGGTTACACGCTGGGGTATGGCCCGCAAGGGCAGTTCACCATCCAGCCCAACTTGCGCAAGGGCCTGAAATACAAGCTGGACGACTTCGAGTTCATCTGCCAGAGCAACACCGGAGCGTTTGTTGTAGCGGCGGGTCCGAGCTCTCCGTACAACTCACTGGCCGAACTGATTGAAGCGGCGAAGAAATCGCCGGGCAAGATCAGTTTCGCATCGGCAGGCCACGCCACCGGCCCGCATCTGATAGGCGAGAGCATCGGGCTGGAAGCCGGTGTGAAGTTCAACCACATCCCGTTTCGCAATATCGGCGACATGTACACCCAGGTGCTCGGCGGGCAGATCGATTTTGCGGTGACAACGCCGATCTTCCTCACGTCGCGCAAGGACGCCAGGGGTTTTGCCGTGGTCGCTGATCGCCGCCTGCCGTCCAACCCGAACGTGCCCCTGCTCAAGGAGTTGGGATTCAAGCGCAGCACTTTGCCGGGCTACCTTGGGCTTTACGCGCCCAAGGGTCTGCCGCCTGCGGCCAGTGCCGCCTTGCGCAAGGCCTGTCCGGCGGCTGTGGACTCAGAAGTGTTCAAGCAGGCCTCGGAAAAAGCCGCGACGCCGCTGCTCTATGCGGATGCCCCGGAGTACACGGCCAACATCGTTGCCGACGCGCGCTACATGACCGAGTTGTTGAATACCCTTGGCATCAAGCCTGAATGAGGCGACAGCCCGATTCTGCAAAGGAGCTCGAGCATGGCGTACAAGGCATTTGACCTGACCGGCAAAGTCGCGCTGGTCACCGGTGGCAACAGCGGTATCGGTCCGGGATTTGCCCTGGCGCTGGCTGAGGCGGGTGCGGACATCGCCATCTGGACCACCAACGCAGACAAGAATGCCGCTGGTGTGGCGCGGCTGGCGACCACCGGGCGCCACGTTCAGGCCTTCGTCTGTGATGTGGGCGACGATGCGGCGGTCGATGCGTGCTTCGCGCAAACGCTCGCCGCCTTCGGCCGCGTCGATGCCTGCTTCGCCAATGCGGGAGTCGGTGCCGGCCAGAACCGGTCCTTCATGGACATGAGTGCACAGGAATGGCAGCGCGTGATGCGCATCAATCTCGATGGCGTGTTCTATACGCTGCGAGCGGCCTCGCGCCACATGGTGCAGCGCGGCGGTGGAGGTTCTCTGGTGGCCACGGCGTCGCTGGCGGCCATCATGGGCGCGGCGCGCGCCGAGCACTACGGTGCGAGCAAGGGCGCGGTGGTATCAATGATTCGCGGTCTCGCGGTGGAACTCGCGCGCCACGGCATCCGGGCCAACGCCATCCTGCCGGGCTGGATCGAGACCGGGATGACGGCGCGAGGTATAGCCGACCCGAAATTCAGCGACCTGGGGCTGCAGGCCCGGGCACCACCGCGGGCACCGGCGCACGGAGATCTTCAGCAGGCGGCGTGAAGGCGGCCCGGTCCCCCGGGCTGCGGGGAGGGGCTGCGCCTGGCGCGGGCAGAGCCCGGTGAGGGCCTGTCGATCACCAGGGTTTGCCCGATGTCGAGGCAGTCTTGAGGTCAGGCGGTGGGGCTGCGGCTGCCCACCATGCGACCGGCCAGGCCAACACCCCCCAAACAACTCCCCGGTGTAGGCTTGGGGACCCGGTCGCGGGCAGCTTCACCATCTCCCAGAATGGAGTGCTGACGATCACAGGAAGTCCCGACGTGGTCCAGGGCCTCTTCCGTTCTGGCGGCAACGTGAGCCTGCAGTCTTTCGTATTGGCGCCCGTGCCCGAGCCCGAGTCGTGGGCCATGCTGCTCGCGGGCCTGTTGCTGCTCATCGTTTACGCCAGGAAGATGCCGTTGCGCGGCACGGTCACAACCCCACGCCGCGCCCCGGCCTGACGGCATTTCACCATCCGGCGGGCTGCCGAACCTCAAATCGGCAACTCCGAGTTCGCGCTGGGAATCCGGACCACGCCGGTTGACCGACATCGACGTCATCCGGCCGCCTGGCCATGATTTGCCCCAATAGGGCCCGCCCCCATCTAAGCGGTAGGCCACGACCATGGCTGCTTGATCCGACGTGGCGGATGACCGGTCAGCGGATGGTTGTGGACGGTGTCACTTGCGGCAGCCCGGCGAGAACGTATGTGCGCTGGGGCATTTCGCGCGTCGTCACTACTGGCTGGCGCCGCGTCGTGACGTCGCGGTTGGCGCAGGGTTCGGCGTGGGGTAGGGCGCTGGCGAATTTGCAGCGGCTTGGCTTCGGTTGGCGCCGCTTCGGTCCGGCGGCCCGGATCGGTTGCGCGATTGGCTCTCGGGGTCGGCTGTGATGCCGGTTGAGCCACGTCGGGCGCTTGTCATGCCCGCTGAACGACTGGTATCTGCAAGCCTTTCGGCCGCCGGGTTTCAGGAGATGAACCCGGTGATAGCGCCCGTGTTAGCGGGCATGGGCGATGCGATGACGGGCAGCAGCCGGGCTGACTCAGCCAGTGGAGAATCAATCGGGCCGATGTTGCGCCAACTCTTTGAGGTTTGCAACAGCAGCAGCAATCGTCGCGGCTGCGTCCCAATGCCGATTGGCACAGCAACTGCGTGAGGGTTGACCGCATTGCTGACAGCGCACACCGCATATGTCGAATTGGGTGGCCTACCCACAGCCGCGCCAAGTGTCCCCGATGAAAATTGCCGAATCCCGCTGAACGTCCCCAGCCTTTAGGTCGCTGCCAAACAGCGCAATTTGCCTGGCAATCAACAGTTCCGGAGCACCTCGTCGCCCAGGATCGCGACCAGTTCAGGCATGAATTTGTCCCCAGCACCTAGCGCAAGCGCTGCCTCGAGGGTGGCTAGCACCGATGATGCGATGCGTTTCGGAGCCTGCGCCTCGGCTGCCATCGTGTGGTAATAACCCAGATCTTTGCGCGCATTGGCGATGGAAAAGCGCAGACCGGAAGCGTCATGGTCAAGCAGGTAGGGTCTGATCCGCTCCAGCGCGATGCCTCCACCTCCACCCTTGGCGAGGATTTCCACAAACACCTCCGGCGCAACACCATTGCGCTGCGCGCACACGGCCGCCTCCGATAGCAGAGTGACCATACCCAGCGACACGTAGTTGTGCAGCAGTTTCATGCTGTGGCCGGCACCGACAGGCCCTACGTGGGTGATGTTCTCGGCGAAACACGACAACAGTGGCCGGCATTCCTCCAACAGCGACTTGTCGCCGCCCACCAGCAGGTTAAGCCTGCCTTCGGCGGCTTCCTTGGGTGTGCGCGTCATCGGGCTGTCGAGGAAGCGGCTGCCCGCCGTCTGCACGGCCTGTGCCATGCGAATGCTCGACGAGGGAATAGCGGTGGAGCAGTCGATCACCACGCTGCCGGGCCGCAGGCCGGCGAGGACGCCACCTTCCCCGGTCAGCACTGCCTCGACCTGAGGCGAGCCGGTGAGCACGAGGATCACCACATCCGAATGCGCCGCGAGTCGCGTGACGCTCGCGAAGCTGATGGCACCGCCCGCCTTGAGTGCGTCTAGTGGCTGGTTTCCGGGGTGTTCGAAAAGGGCCAACTCGTAGCCATGCTTCAGAACATTCGTCGCGATGCCGTGGCCCATCATGCCGATGCCCACCATACCGATCTTCTTCATTTCATCTCCGGTCGCGCAGCTTCGCAGGATGCGCAGGGGTTCCACAAGCAACTATGAAACGTGATGCTAGTTCGCGACCCCCGTTATGGCTATCTGAATTCGGGCAAGGTGGCACACGAAACCAGCGAAGCCACACGCGTGGGCCTTCGCGTTAGTCGAAATCGCCGTTTCCGAAAATTTGATTGCGCCTGTCGCGGCGCCACCGTACCATCGCCCGCAGCCATTCAACGGAGCAGTCCATGTCCACCACCATCCTATACAAGCGCCTTGGCCTGGTACAGCGCAAGAAGACCTTGACGCGCGAGCAGTTCCTGAGCCATTGGCTCACCACGCATGCGGAGTTGTGCAAGCGCCTGCCTGGCATGCGCCGCTACTCGGTCAACCTGATCGAGCCCGGGCGCTTCCCGCACTTGCCCTACGACGGGTTTTCCGAACTCTGGTTTGATTCGGAACAGGCCCTGCAGGCTGCACTGGAGAGTCCAGAAGGCCGTACTTTGCTCGCCGACCTTCCCAACTTCGTCGAGAAGATCGACCCGGTGGTTGTCGAAGAACACCAGATGCTGTAGAGCGGCGTCTGCATGAACATCGACCGGCTACGGGTCGGCTTCATTGGTGCCGGGCGGCTCGGCAAAGCGCTGGCATGGCACAGCGCACAGTGCGGCGTGCCGGTCGTCATGGCGGCAAGCCGTAAACACTCGGATGCGCAGGATCTGGCCGGGCGCATTGCGGGCTGCCGTGCCGTGGACGCACAGGAGATCGCGCAGATGTGCGACTTGGTGTTTGTGACAACTTCGGACAAGGCGATCCGGGCGACCGCGGAAGCGCTGCAGTGGCGCGCCGGTGTGGCGGTCGTGCACTGCAGTGGCGCGACGGAAGTGACCGAGCTTGCCAAGGCCGCGGCGGATGGAGCCCAGATTGGCGGTTTCCATCCCCTGCAGACCTTCGCAGACCCGCAGGCCGCGGCGCAGACACTGCCGGGATGCACCATAACCATTGAGGCCGGAGAGCCGCTAGACGCGATGCTGGTGAGCCTGGCCGGCCGGCTGGGTTGCCGAGTCAACCGGCTGCCACCTGGCGCGAGGCCGCTCTATCACGCCGCGGCCGGCTATGCCTCGCAGTTCATCAACGCACTCATGCGCGAAGCCTCCGTCATGTGGCAATCCTGGGGCGCGACCGAGGACGCTGCTGTTCAGGCACTGATGCCCATGCTGCGCGGCACACTGGCTTCGATCGAACAAGTCGGGCTGGCGCAGGGCATGCCGGGCCCGGTGTCGCGCGGCGATGTTGCGTCGGTGGCCAAGCATGTGAGCGCACTGGAAGCATTCGATCCACTCACGCTCGGGCTGTATCGCGAGTTGTGCGAACGCACTGTCCGACTGGCGCTCGAACCTCATCGCATCGATGCGGCGACGTCCGAGCGCGTGCGCGGCGTGCTGGCGAGTGCAACTGCGGCGCACCCGCCAAATGTCTCCTGAACGGTCCCCGTCACTGCGGCTTCTGTTCGGCACCGATTAGCCCCACGGGGGAGTCTCCCACCGTACGCGCCGGCCGCCTCACGGTGGTTGGGCCGGTGCAGACCTCGAGGGCCATCGGACGCCTGGCGCAAGGATCCTTTCAAGCAGGCAAAGTCTGCAACACGCGCCCGATGCTGTGGCAGTGGTACAGTTCCGCTCGCATGCTGTCGCCTCCGCGGGGCACACTCCATTTAAAGGCGAGGAATCCATGCTGCCAGACATCGACTCCCTTGCCTTGTTCGTGCGTGCAGCCGAAATGCGAAGCCTCACGAAGGCTTCGGAGGTTTCGCACATCGGCCTTGCCGCCGCGAGCCGGCGCATTGCCCTGCTGGAGCACCGATTCAAGACCGCCCTGCTGACGCGCTCGCCGCGCGGTGTAGAGCTGACTCCCGCCGGGGCCGCGCTGCTGCCGCACGCCAAGGCGCTGTTGCTCGGCATCAACGAGATGCAAGCCGAGATGCGCGATCACGCCAATGGTCGCAAGGGCGCGTTGCGCGTCCTGGCCAACACGTCGGCGATGACCGAGTCGCTGCCCTCCGACCTTGCCGCCTTTTCGCGGATCAACCCCGATGTGACGCTCACCATACAGGAACTGTGGAGCAGCGACATCGTGCGCTTGCTGCGGGCCGGGGAAGCCGACGTCGGCATCGTGGTGGAGGGAATCGACACCGAGGGCCTGGAGACCTGGATCTACCGGACTGATCGCGTCTCCATCGTCATGCTGCCGAGCCACCCGCTGGCCGGCTTGACCGATATGAAATTCTCCGACGTGCTCGACAACGACCTGATCGCGCTCGAATCGGGTGCCTCGATGATGCGTCTCTTGACCGAACGGGCGGTGATCGAGGAGCGCACTCTGCAGTTGCGCGTGCAGGTGCGCAGCTTCGAGGCAGTCTGTCGCGTGGTCGAGGCAGGTCTGGGCGTCGGCATCCTGCCATACGAGGGTGCCAGCCTGATGGCCCAGGCGCTCGGCCTCGTCGTGCGTCCGCTCAGCGAGCCCTGGGCCGAACGCAATATGCTGGTGTGCGCGCGGACAGAACGCGCCGCCAATAGCTCGGTCGCCAAGCTGGTCGACTACCTGAGATCCAAGCCCGCGGCCTGACGCCGCGGTGCCGTTCCGGCCGCCGCGATGTGGCGGGCCTTGAGCCACAGCGGACGGTCCACCATTTTTCCGTCCACAGCCACAGCAGCGCCACCGGACTCCTCCATCGCCTGCAACACGCGCGCCGCCCACTCGCGCTGGGCTGCATCGGGTGTGAACGCCGCGTTGACTTCCGGTGCCTGGCGGGGATGGATGCACAGCTTGGCGCCGAAGCCGAGCCGCCGCGCGCGAGCGGCGTCGGAGCGCACGATCGCCAGGTCATCGATCGCCAGCGTGACGCCGTCGATTGGCGCAGCCCGGCCGGCCAGCCGCGACTGCAGCACCAAGTGCGAGCGAAAGTACAGTAATTCCTCATCGTCGCCTGTGATGTCGAGTTCGGCCTGGAAGTCGAGCGAGCCGAAAGCCAGCCGCTGTACCGGCGCCTGGCACGCGATCTCATGCGCCCGCCGCATGCCTTCGGCGGATTCGATCAGGGCGATGACCGGCTTCTGGTCCACGCCACAGCAGGTGAGTAGCGGCTCGGGCAGCACCTCGGCCTTGGGCAGCATGAAGCCAGCAAGGCCGGATTGGCGGGCGAGTAGCAGGTCGCCCGCGAACCACTCGCTGTCACTCGCATTGATTCGCACCCATACGGCGCGGCCGGGTCGCAGCCATGCCGCGATTGCTTCGCGCGCCGCAAGCTTGCGCTGCGGTGGTACCGCGTCCTCCAGGTCGATGACGACCTCATCGGCGTCGCTGGCCCATGCCTTGTCGAAGCGTTCTGGCCGGTCCCCCGGGACGAACAGGTAGCTGCGCGAGACTGGACGCGCGCTGTCACTTCTGGATTCCATGTTTGCCATCTTGCACCAGCACGCGTGCTGTTTGCTTGGAATTTCGCGAACCGGGTGTTCGAACAATGCACACCAGCGCCGTTCGAAAAACCTCAAGTCCGGATTGCCCAAATTCCCATGGACACTTTGCGCGTGAACTCCAAGAATCACCGTATGGGCTGATACCTGCAGGCGAGCCTGCGCAACCTAGTCCAACACAGGAAGTTTCGATGCTGTCGACCCACCCCGACCTGTACCCTTCGGCCCGCCGATGGCTGGACAAGCAGCCGCAGTACGGCCATCTCATCGCCAACCGTTGGCAGGACGGCGGCGATGCGCCAATTGCCGTGACAGCACCCGCTACAGGCCGCGAGTTCGCCTGGCTGGCGCGTGGCGGCGCGATCGAGATCGACGCCGCAGTGACGGCGGCGCGCGCAGCGCTGCAGGGTGACTGGGGCCGCACCACCGCCACCGAACGCGGTCGCCTGATGCAGGCCTTTGCCGCGCTGGTGCTGGCGCATGCGGAACGGCTTGCCTGGGTCGAAGCGCACGACACCGGCAAGCCGATCACGCAGGCACGCGCGGACATGCGCGCGGTGGCGCGCTACTTCCAGTTCTACGGCGAAGCTGCGGACAAGGTGCATGGCGAGGTCATCCCGTACCTGAACGACTACCACGTGACTGTGGTACGTGAGCCGCTCGGCGTCACGGCCCACATCACGCCCTGGAACTATCCGGCTCAGATGTTCGGCCGCACGATCGCCCCAGCGCTGGCCATGGGCAATGCTGCGGTGCTCAAGCCGGCCGAGGAAGCGTGCCTGGTGTGCCTTGAACTCGGGCAACTGGCGGTGCAGGCGGGCTTTCCGGCCGGTGCGCTGAACATCGTCACGGGGCTTGGCGAGGAAGCAGGTGCGGCGCTGACACGGCACCCCGGCATCAACTTCATTTCCTTCACCGGTTCACCGGAAGTGGGCCGTCTGGTTCAGCAAGCTGCAGCCGACCATCATGTGCCCGTCGTTCTAGAGCTCGGAGGCAAATCGCCGCAAGTCGTGTTTGCCGACGCGGACCTGGAAGCCGCCGCGACTACCGTCTGCAAAGCGATCGTGCAAAACACCGGCCAGACCTGTTCGGCCGGCAGCCGCGTGCTGGTGCAGCGCAGCGTGTACGACCGCTTCACCGCAGCGCTCGCCGCGCGCTTTGCCACCGTCCGCATCGGTACGCCGGAGCAGGATGCGGACCTCGGCCCGGTGATCAATGCAACGCAGCAACGCCGCGTGCTCGACTTCATCGACAACGCCAAGCGCGACCGGCTGCCGGTGATCGCACAGACGCACGTGCCCGCGGAACTGGGACAAGGCTTCTTCGTTCCGCCGACGGTGTTCGGCCCGGTGCCGGCCGACAATCCGCTGGTCTGTCAGGAGGTCTTCGGACCGGTGTTGGCC
>JAYVRP010000053.1:0-2674 GCA_043776215.1 Rhodoferax sp.
GATTGATTTTTGCAAACCACATTTCACCGGTCGGCCTGAGCCCTTCAACAGCTCAGGGCAAACGGTTTTGCAGTTGTCGCGATTTCCGAAGATCTCAAAAGGCCAACCAGTCTGCAGCAGCCAGCATGTCACCCTAGCGCCCATGAACCACTCACCCGATCTGACCGCCGCCCTGGCGGCTGCCACCGAACGGTACCAAACCCGCAACCCGCAAAGTGCGCGCGGGATGGCCAACGCCAGCGACGCCCTGCCCGCCGGCAACACCCGCAGTGTGCTCTTCTACGAGCCGTTTCCCTTGTACATGGTGCGCGGTGACTCGTGTTACCTGTGGGACGCCGATGGCCATCGCTATCTGGATGCGCTCGGTGAATTCACGGCCGGCATCTATGGTCACTCCGACCCCCATATCCGGTCGGCTATCGAGCAGGCCTTGCAGGGTGGCCTGAGCCTGTCGTCTCACACCGGCGGCGAGGCAGCGCTGGCGCATGCCATCCAGCTGCGCTTTCCGGGCATGGAGCTGCTGCGCTTCACCAATTCGGGCACCGAGGCCAATTTGATGGCGCTGGCGGTGGCGACGGTCCACAGCGGCAGACGCAAGATACTGGTGTTCGACGGCGCCTACCATGGCGGCGTGTTGGCCTTCGGCCATGGCGTGGCGCCGGTGAACGTGCCACACGACTACCTGCTTGCGCCCTACAACGTTCTGCCGGCGGCACGTGCACTGGTACAGGCCCACGGCGCCCAACTGGCGGCCATTCTGGTCGAACCCATGCTCGGATCCGGCGGCTGCATTCCCGGTGACCCCGAATTTCTGCATGGGCTGCGTGGTTTGGCGGACGAATGCGGTGCCCTGCTGGTGCTCGACGAAGTCATGACTTCGCGCCTGTCGACAGGCGGCCGACAGGCCTTGCTGGGGCTGCGTCCCGACCTCACGACGCTGGGCAAGTATTTTGGCGGCGGCCTCTCGTTCGGCGCCTTCGGCGGACGGGCCGATGTGATGGCGCGTTTCGACCCGCGCCGGCCTGACGCCCTGGGGCACGCCGGCACCTTCAACAACAACGTGCTGACCATGGCGGCCGGCCTCGCCGGCCTGACCCAGGTACTGACCGCGGCGGCACTGCAGGCCTTGAACCAGCGCGGCGACAACTTGCGCACGCGCCTCAACACCATCTGCCTGCAGCACGGCGTGGGCATGCAGTTCACCGGCCTCGGGTCGTTGATGCAGATGCACGCCACCGGCCAGCCGCTGCGCAACACGTCCGATCTCGCGGGTGCTGACGACCGGGTCAAGGCTCTGGTCTTTTTCGCCTTGCTCGAACATGGTGTGTTTTTGGCGCGCCGCGGGCTGATTGCACTCTCGATGCCGTTTGGTGATGCCCAATGCAACGCCTTCGTCACTGCGCTGGACTCGGTGCTGGCGACCTACCGGCATGTGTTGCCCGCCGCCGCCTGCGCTGGTGGGGTGGCGGATGACATCGCGCGCATGCCCGCCATTCGCGAGCAGTCGCAGATTGCGGCGGATTGACCATGGACGCCAGCCTGCTGGACATGGATGCCGTTGAGTTGCGCCGCCTGATCGGCACCCGGGAGGTTTCGCCGGTGGAGCTGATGGACGCCTGCATCACGCGCATCGAGGCCCTCAACCCGGCGATCAATGCGATCTGCGCCACCGACTTCGAGCGTGCCAGCGCGGCCGCCAGGCAGGCCGAAAAGCAGGTGATGCACGGCCACGCGCTGGGGCCGCTGCATGGCCTGCCGCTGGGTGTGAAGGACCTGCAGGACACGGCCGGCCTGCTCACCACCTATGGCAATGTGGGCCTGCGCGGCAATGTGCCCACGACCGACAACACACTGGTGGCCCGCCTGCGCGCGGCCGGCGCCATCGTCACCGCCAAGACCAATGTGCCCGACATGGGCGCGGGCGCCAACACGCGCAACCCGGTCTGGGGCGCCACCGGCAACCCATTCCATCCGCTGCTCAACGCAGGCGGCTCCTCGGGCGGGTCCGCCGCCGCGCTCGCCACCGGCATGTTTCCGCTGTGCACCGGCTCGGACACGGGCGGCTCCCTGCGTATCCCCGCCGCTTTGTGCAGTGTCGTGGGCTTGCGGCCAAGCCCCGGGCTGATCGCCAACGCGGCGCGGCCACTGGGCTGGTCCGCCATCTCGGTGCTCGGCCCCATGGGGCGTACCGTAGCCGACACCGCCTTCGTGCTGGCGGCCAGCGTAGGCGCACACCCGCAGGACCCACTCTCCTATCCGGTCGATGGCGGCTCGTTCTGGCCCTTGCTGCGGGTCGATGTCGGTCGGCTTCGGGTTGGCACCACCGAAGACTTCGGAATGTGCATCGTGGACGCAGAGATTCGCCGCGTGTTCCGCCAGAGGGTCGAGGTGATACGGCCGCACGTCGCACGGTGCGAGGCGATCGACCTGCGCCTGGGCGACGCCGACCGCGCCTTCGACATCCTGCGCGCGGAGAGTTTCGTCGCGGCCTTCTCCGACACCTGGCGCAACGCGCCGCAAACGCTGGGGCCGAACGTGCGCGACAACATGCAATTGGCCGCATCCATCACCCTGGAAGACCGGGCCTGGGCGCATCTGGAGCAGACCCGTATCGCACGCCGCTTCGCCAGCCTGCTGGAGCAGTTCGACGTCATCCTGTCGCCGGTGTCGCCCG
>JAYVRP010000054.1:0-34541 GCA_043776215.1 Rhodoferax sp.
CTCGCCATCCTGCCGGCGCTTCTTGTCGCCTTTCTCGGCCAGCGCTATCTGCTGATCGGGCTCGCACCCGGATCGGTGAAATGAGCCGGGATCTTCTGCTCTGCGCCGGCAGCCTGACGCTGGACAACGTCATTACCGCCGATGGCCGGCGGCTACCGCAAAGCTGGGGTGGCAACGTCATCTACTCGGCGCTGGGCGCGAGAATCTGGCACGATCACGTCGGGCTGGTCTCGCGCGCCGGCGAGAACTTCCCGGATGCTTGCCTGGCAATACTCGCCGCGCGCGGCTTGTGCATGCAGGGCATTCGTCGCTTGCCTGTCAGCCACGGGATGAATGTGGCCTTTTGTTACCGCGCCGACGGTAGCCGCGTGCGCGCCTTCCCGCCAGAGGTCATCGAGACGATTCCACCGTTGGAGCGCGAGCGCTTCATTGACTACAGCATCGCCGGTATGGATACGCGCTTTGCCGTCTGGAGCGGTTTTGCGCCGGACGGTTCGGATATCCCCGACGCGTGGTTGCCCGAGATCGCGGCGATCCACTGTGCCGCCATGCCGGTGCAGCACCACCACGCCATCACCACCCGGATGCGCGCCCGCGCCGGTGCTGATGCATGGGTGCAAGTGGATTCGCCCTGGTACGACGAACGCGACCTCGCGCGCGATGAGGCGACGGCGCTGTTCGCGATGGTCGATGCGGTGCTGCCGAGCGAGGACGATGTCGCCAAAGCCTCCCCTGGCAAGTCGCTCGACGCCACGCTCGGCGCGATGCAACGCAAAGGCGCCAGGCTCATCGTCCTCAAGCGCGGCTCACACGGCAGTCGCATCATCGTGCCGGGAAAGAGCCCGGTCGACGTGCCGGCCCTGCCGGGCGCGTCGGCGCTTGAGCTGACCGGCGCCGGCGACGCCTTCTGCGGCGGCTTCCTTGCCGGCATGCACCTGACGCACGAGCCGTTCGAGGCGGCGCTTTACGGCACCGTCTCGGCCAGCTTTGCGATCGCCGCACCGGGTATCGCCGGGCTCCTGGCCGCCAAGAGAAGCGACGCAGATCACCGTCTGGCCGTCTTGCGGACCCATGTTTCATCCTGATCCAAACAACCACCTGAAGGAAAACCCATGCGCGTAACCATTGGCGTGATTGGCAAGAACGAACAGCACGTGAACGATGTGGTCTCTGACGCCACGATGGCTGCGGCCGAGGAGGTTGGCCGGCTCATCGCCGAACGCGGCGGAGTCGTCGTCACAGGGGGGCGCTTCGGCGTGATGGAGGCTGCCTCGCGCGGCGCGAAGACAGCTGACGGGTTGACCGTGGGCTTCCTGCCCGCGATGGACCCCAAGACCGCCAATGCCTATGTCGACATCGTCTTCCCGACCGGACTCGGGCGCGCTCGCAACCTATTGACGGCGCGTGCTTGCGACGCGTTGATCATGATCGGCGGGAGCTGCGGCACGCTGAATGAACTGACGATTGCCTATGCCGAGGCGCGGCCCGTGGTGATACTGAAGGGCTCGGGTGGTTGGGCCGACCGCATCATCCCGTGTCTGCAGGACGGCAAGTACCTCGACGAACGCCAGACGGTTGAAATCGCGATCGAGGAAACGCCTGCGGCGGCAGTGGCGCGCGCATTCGCGCTCGCCGCGGATGCCAGCCGCGCCGCGATTCCCGACCGACCGTGAGTCCTTCACACAAGCTGCACACGAGCAGGTCGGTAGCAGTCCCGCCTGGACTCGGCCGCCCTTGGCGCCCAGTGCCAGCGCCTTGAGCACGTCCTGGCCGGACCGGATGCCTCCGTCCATGTGCACCTCGATGCGTTTGCCCACCGCGTCCACGACCTCCGGCAATGCCGAGATCGACGACGGCGCCCCATCGAGCTGCCGTCCACCGTGGTTGGACACCACCAGCGCATCCGCTGCGCTGTCAGCTGCAAATACGGCTCGCAGGTCCATCGTGACCACCAGCGCGGAGCAGTTCACACGCCGGGCGCGCTCTATCAGGCGCTCGACGAAACTCCGGTCTTTCATCACGTAGAGCTGGAACCACAGCGGCGCGCTGCAATGGGCGGTGACGTCTTCCAACGAACAGACGCTCATGGTCGACAGAGTGAACGGCACACCAAACATTGCGGCCGCCCGGGCCGCGAGGATCTCGCCGTCGGCATGCTGCATGCCGGTCAGGCCGGTGGGCGCCAAGGCCACCGGCATGGCAACATCCTGTCCCGCCATCGCGGCGCGCGTGCTCCGGTCCGCAACGTTCACTGCCACCCGCTGGCGAAGTTTGATCCTGCGGAAGTCGTCCGAGTTGGCGCGGTAGGTGCCTTCGGTCCAAGAGCCCGAATCAACATATTCGTAGACCATGCGGGGCACGCGTCTTTGCGCCAGAACCCGCAGATCCTCGATGCAGGTGACGACCGGCATGGCGACCTATCGCTAATCCTTGTACCCGGGGTCGATACGGTCCAGCATGCGCAGCAACGCGGGCCAGATGCGCGTATTGGCCTTGCGGTCGGGTGCCTCGAACACCCCTGCCACCTGCTCCGCCACGCCCTCCTTGGGCTGAACCAACGCCTCACCCATGGACAACATCGCCACCTGCGCCTGGCATGCGCGTTCGAAGTAATACATGATGTCGAAAGCCTCCACGATGCTGCGTCCGCACACCAGCGATCCGTGGTTGAGCAGCAGCATCACCAGCTTGTCGCCGAGCGAATCTATCAGCCGGCGGCGCTCTTCATCGGTGAAGAAGACGCCATCGTAGTCGTGGCGGGCAACACGGCCGGTGAAACGCATGGACTGCTGTGTCAGCGGCAACAGGCCGCGCTGCAGGCACGACACCGCGACAGTGGCCGGCGTATGGGTGTGCATGACGCAGAACACATCCGGACGCGCCATGTGCACCGCCGAGTGAATGGTGAAACCGCCGGGATTGATGCCCATGCCCGTGGAGTCACGCACAACGTTGCCGTCCGTGTCGACCACCACCAGATTGGATGCCGTGATCTCTTCGAACATCAGGCCGTATGCGTTGATGAGGAAGTGATCATGCCGGCCTGGTACTCGCGCCGAGATGTGGTTGTAGATCAGGTCCGTCATGCGGTAGTAATGGAACAAGCGGTAGGCGGCTGCCAGGTCCACACGGACCTGCCACTCGTCTTGCGCAATGTCTTCCGGACGGCCAGGCGAAAATACACTGTCACGGACAACGGCGTTCATGGGACCTCCTTGGATCGCTTGCTGCGCGGACTGCGCTGCGCAAGCACGGTTTCATTGCGGCCGAACGGGTAGACCGTGCTGCCGATGCGTTGGGACAAGATGCGCGCCGCCTGGTGCAGCTGGTCGGCGATCTCGGCCTCGTCCGACGCCAGCGCCACATGGGACGGAAAGGCAATTCCCAGCGCGCCGATGGCCTGCTGGTTCGCGCCGAAGATCGGAACCGCGATGGTTCCCAGCCCCGGCGTGGTCTCGTTCCGTTGGGTGGCATAACCCGTGACGCGCACACGCGCGACTATTTTTTCTATCTTGGACCGGTCGGTGATGGTGTGCGGCGTGACAGCGCGCAGGGGGTCCGAAGAGAGTAGCAGCTGCGCCAGCTTTGGCTCCATGAATGCCAGCAGCACGCGCCCCGCGGTGGTGGAGTGCACCGGCAGGCTGGTACCCGCGCGCCAGCCCGTATCCACGAACAGGGGACCCTCCACCCCGATCAGGTACAGCACCTGGTCGCCTTTGAGTACCGACAGCCTGGCACTGTGGCCGGTGCGCGCGACCAGGTCGCGCATCACCGGCATCGCGGCCTTGCACAGGCGATCGTTGGCAAGGAAACGCGAACCCAGCGTGTAACTGTTCACGCCCACCGAATAACGCCGGGATTCCGGATCCTGCGCCAGGAAGCCATGGTCGGCAAATGCCTCCAGGACCTTGGATACCTGCCCCTTGGAGACGCCGCAGCGCTCGGCCAGTTCACCCACGCCGAAATCGCGCTGGTCTCCGGTGAATTCCAGCAGCAGGCGCAAAGACAGCCGCAAGGATTTCATGGTCTCGCCACCCTCGGCATCCTTGGCTCTCGATGATGCGGCCATACAGTTACCCTGTTTCTGCTTTTGAAAAATGGATCACTCTAAAGCCACCACATGTCATGCCGACCGTCGCGGCAGCTCGACCACCGACCGGCCGCCGGCCGTCACCTGGCCGAACTGGTTCTTGGCCCACACTTCGCAGTCGACCAGCGACAGGCCCCCCTCCACGCGTTTGCCGGTCACCCGTCCGCCCGTGAAAGTGGTGTCACCAAAGATGACCGGCTGCTTGACGCGGATGGAATGCTCGCGCATGAAACCGTCATCACCCATCCAGTTGGTCACGCAGGTGGCGCACATGCCTGTGCGCTGCGGGCCGTTGTCGTAGGGGCCGGGCGTGCCGATCATGGCGCGCGCAATCGCCAGCGCGTCGTTTTCAAGTCCGGGTGAAAGCAAGGCTGTATCGGTCATCTGTTCACTCCTGCAAAGTTCCATCGATGGCGGTGGTGCCAGGCACCACCAGAAGATCGAGCGCCACGGCACCACCTTGCAGCGGCCGCACCAGCAGCGGGTTGAGGTCCACTTCGCAGACCCAGGTTTCCTCTTGGAACCGGCGAGCCAGACGGCTGATCACGCCGATGGCTGCCTCGAGATCGAGCGCAGATTTGCCCCGCGCACCGGCAAACAGCGGGGCTACGCGCAGGCTCAGCAAAGCCGCGCGTATCTCGTCGTCCGAAGCGGGCAGCCCCAGAAAACGCACGTCGTCGAGTATCTCGGCCCATATGCCGCCGGCGCCAACCATGGCGACACGGCCGATCTCGGGATCCACCGAGCAGCCGACGATCAGTTCCAGCCCTTCGGACAGTTGTGGTTGCACGGCAAACCCCTCGATGCGCGCCTGTGGCGCGCGCTGCGCCACGGTGGCCTGCATCGTGGTCCAGGCGCGCGCCAAGGCACCGGCGTCGGCAAGGTCCAGTGCCACGCCGCCGGCCTCGCTCTTGTGGGGAAGATCGGGTGACACCACTTTCAGCACCACCGGATAACCAGTGGACGCTGCAAAAGCCTGCGCTTCGAGCACGTTCTGGCAGACACGTTCGGGCACCAGCGGCACCTGCGCGCGGGCGAGAAATGCAGCGGATGACTGTTCCATGTGCTGGCCCGTCGCGGCGGGCGGATGGGCAACATGTGTGGCGCCGCGCGCACGCAGCGAGCCATGTCGCCGCCCCAGGGCAGCGACCACGCGCTCGGCGGTGGGCAGCACGACGACACCTGCCGCCATCAGGCGTTGCCGCGGCTCACGCGCCAGCTGGTCGGACGAGGACAGGAAGGACACCGCCACGTGTTTGCCGACGCTGGTGGCGCTCCGACCGAGTGTCTCGAGCCAGGGCAGCAACGCCTGGTAATCGTGCGCCAGGCTGGTCAGGATCAGCAACAGCGTCCCGATGGAAGGATCGGCCAGCACCGCATCGGCGCACTTGGCATAACCGCGTTCGTCGGTGAAAAGCGCCGTATCGACGGGGTTGGCTACCGCCATCTGCGGTGGCAGTATCGAGCGCAGGCTGGCCTGCGTTTCAGCCGAGAAGGCAGGCAGCGGCAGGTCACATTCGGCCGCCGCATCGGAAATCAGAACGCCAAGTCCGCCGGATATAGTGAGCACGCCCAACCCGGCGGCGGCATCGTTCACGGGATCGCCCGCCACGTCGAAAGCCTGCGCAAGGTCCAGCAATTCGTCGAGCGAGTCGATCTCGATCAGGCCGGCCTGCCGAGCCACGTCGCGCCAGACTTTCCAGGCACCGGCCAGTTTTCCGGTGTGGGAAATGGAGGCCGCCCGTCCGAGTTGAGAGCGCCCGGCGCGCAACACCGCGATGGCCTTGCCGGCAGCATGCGCGCGACGGGCCAGCGGCAGCAACTCGTCGCCGTTCTTCAGCCCCTCCACGAACAGCACGATGAGTTTGACCGCAGCATCGTGAATGAAGTGCTCCACCAGGTCCAACACGCCAAGATCGGCTTCGTTGCCTGTGGAAACCCAGGTTGCCAGGCCCAGGTCCAGGTCGTTGAAACTTTGCAGCAGCGAGTTGCCCAGCGCGCCCGACTGCGTCAACAGCGCGATCGAACCGGGTCGCGGCATGCGCTGCTTCAGCACGGTCGAGAAGGTGGCCGTGACACCGAAGCGCGGATTCAGCAGGCCGACGCAGTTGGGACCGATCAGGCGTATGCCGGTGCGCGCACAGATGTCCACCAGTCGGTGTTGCTCTTCGGGCGCGCCCGCTTCGGCGAACCCGCCCGCAATGGAGATGGCAAACGGGATGCCGCGCTCGCCGCAGGCCTGCAGGCTCTCGGCCACTCCGCTGGCCGGCAGCAGAATCAAGGCCAGGTCGACCCCATCCGGCAGATCAGCCACCGTGGGGTAACAACGAACGCCGTTGATCACGGCGTGTTTGGGGTTGACCGGGAACACGCCGCCGGCAAATCCGAATTTTCCAAGATAGGCCAAGGGGCGGCCGGCCAGCTTGCTGCTGTCCGGCGACGCACCAATCAATGCGATGGCGCGCGGGTTCAATAGCCGCGACAGCCCGCCGCCGCCCCCGCCGCTTCGCGGCACCGTGACGGCGACTTTTTCGACAGCAGCCAGGCTCATGCAGCGCGGCCCTTGCTCTTGGCGGTCTTCGCCTTGGTGGTCTTGCCGGCCACGGCAGCCGCAGATGGCTTCCTGGCTTTTTTCATCAGCGCGGGCAGTCCTTGTTCCCCTGCCTCGTTGACCGCCTCGCCGCGTTCTATCTGTGCCGCGTAATCACACAGGCGCCAGCCGGTCTGGCCCCAGGTCGTGATGCCGCACACGGCCATCGTCTGCATCAGGGCCTCCGCCAGTTGCGAAACCGTCAGACCCTCGCGCATGGCAGCATGCAGATGGTTCTTGGCCCCGGACAGATTTCCCGTGACCACGTCCAGCAGGACGTAGACCAGCTCCTTGGTGCGCAGGTCCAGCGCGCCCTCCGGCGGGCGGCGCATGAGGTATTTGCGTGTTTGCGTGTAGCCGATCAGAGCCTCGGGCGCGTAGTCGCGCATCGCGCGAATGGGCTCTGGAATATTCCCCAGCGTGCCCATGAAATGGTCGAGCGATTCCTGCAGTTCCTTGCTGTAATTTGCCATATGTTCACCAAGCCTTTTCTAGTAGGGAGAGGATGGGAGCGTCCGCTTCGGTACGCCGTGGGTTGAAAAAGTTGCCGCGGTCGAGCAGCGTGTCGGCGGCGATGGCTGGCAACAGCGCCTTGTCCAGGGCCGTGTCACGCAGCCGGGTCGGAACCTTCGCGGCGAGTTGCAGCGCGCGTACGGCTTCTATGCCTGCCAGCGCCATATCGCGTTCACTGCCCCGTGCCGCGCAACCCATGGCCTGCGCCAGCAGTGCCAGTGCGGGCGTGGCATCGTCGATGTTGTAGGCCAGCGCGTGTGGCAGCATGATGGAGTTGGCCACGCCGTGCGGAAGATTTCCGCGCGCCCCAAGGCAGTGGCACACGGCGTGGTGAATGCCCACGCGCGCGTTGGAGATGACCATGCCCGATAGGTGCGCAGCCATCAGCACGCCGGCGCGCGCGTCAACCGAATCAGGGGTGCGCACCATCTCGGGCAACCAGCGGCCAAACAGGCGTATGCCCTGCAGGGCCAATGCTTCGGAAATCTGGTTGCGCAGCCGTGAATACAGGCCCTCCGCGCAATGCGCGAGACCGTTCATGGCCGAACTGGCCATCACGTTCACCGGCACGCTGCAATTGGCCTGCGGATCGAGAATTATCAGGCGGCTGGCCAGCTTGACATCCCAGAAAAGCAGCTTGCGGCCCTGCGGGTCACGCAAGCCCAGACCGGGCGTGACTTCGGCCGCGGATGCAGTGGTGGGCACGGCTATCACCGGTATCTTCGGGCGGGGCAAAGGCTTGGGAAAGAACTGATCCGGCGGTACGAAACGCGACGCGTGTTCCTCGATCTTTCCACCTTCCGCCAGCAGGATGGCGATGCCCTTGGCAGTATCCGACGCGCTGCCGCCACCGATGGCCACGATACCGTCGATGCGCAGCTCGCGGGCTATTGCCGCGGCCTCGGTCACCAGCACGGTCGACGAATGCTCGACCACCCTTTCGAACAGGCCTACTGCCAGCTTGCCCAGACTCTGGGTGGCGCGTTCGTACAAGGCGCTGCGGCGCGTGGAGCCACCACACACCACCAGCACACGGCTGCAGCCCAGGGCGGCAACTTCGCGCCCCAGGTCGTCGATGGCGCCGGGCCGCTGGACGACGCGCGCGGCGATGTTCTGGTATTCCATGTTCATGGGTGTCTGCATGACTGATCGCCTCAGGACCCTATGGCCATGGCGGCGGACGTGGCGTCGTCGGGCAGGATTTCCCCGCAACGAGCGCCGACCAGCGACGTGCGATGCATGATGCGCGCCTGCTGGTGATCGTTGTCGGCCACCGCCTGGTGCAGCGTGCAGCGGTTGTCCCACATCACGATGTCGTTCGGGCGCCACACGTGGCGGTAGGTGAACTGCGGCTGGACCTGGTGCGCGAACAGGAATTCGAGGATGGCGTCGCTCTCTTCCTGTTGCATGCCGACAATCTCGGTCGTGACGGCCACGCTGACATACAGCGCCTTGCGCCCGGTCTCGTCGTGAACACGCACCATTGGCTGCGCAACGCGGGGATTGGCCTTCTTCATGTCCCGCACCTTCCCCTGGTCCAGGTTCTTCAGGTCCTTGGTCTTTGAAAACAACTCGTGCACCGCCGTCAGTGGCTCTATCACCTTTTGGAACGTGGGCGATAGGCGGTCGTAGGCCATGGTCTGGTTGGCCCACATGGTGGTGCCGCCGACATCCGGAATTTCGATGCAGCGCAAGATGGACCCCATCGCCGGCTTGTTGGTAAAGGACAGGTCGGAATGCCAGTGACGGGCTGCGTTGCGTGTCTCGGATGGCTTGCCTCCGGAGTCGCGGTTGCTGAGCAGGAATATCTCGGGATAGCCCGGCAGCCTGTAGTGCACCAGCGGATACTCTTCCAGCTTGGCGAAACAGGCCGAGAAACGCAGCTGCTGCTCGGGTGTCAGGTCCTGCCCCGGAAACACCAGCACCTGATGTTCCAGCCACGCGCGCCGGATGTGCGCGACCGTATCGGCATCCAGCGGGTCGCGCAGATCCACGCCTGTCACCTCGGCACCCAAAGCGTAGGACAGACGTCGGACTTGAATTCCCATGATTTCCCTCCTTTGTTACACGGTTAGGGGTACCTGCCGCAGCGCTGGCGAGTCCATCACCCGCAAGCACGCCAACAAGGCTTCGATGCGGGGTGTCACCACCCCTGCGAGTTGTCCCAGTTCGACCGTCGCACCCAGAATCGCGTCGAGTTCCATCGGGCGACCTGCTTCGAGATCCTGGAGCATGGACGGCCGGGCGTTGGTCAGCGCGATGCCACGGTCGAGCCTTTCTTCAAAGGACATGCTGATGCGGCAACCGTGTGCGCTCGACACCGATGCCAGTTCCGCCATCAGCTGCAGACCGAGCGCGCGAGCCGCTGGGTGGCGTGCGATGACGCCCAGTGGTTGGCGCGTGAGTGCGCAAACCGGATTGGCAAAAATATTGCCCAGCAGCTTGTTCCACATCCATTGGCGCGCATCGCCCAGCTCCGTGGCCAGGCCTGCGCCGGTGAATGCCTCCGCAAGCCTGTTCAAGCGCGAGTCATCGCGGTCGCCGAGGTGCCCCAGCACCCATTTGTCCGACGGGCTTTCCAGATGGCGCACCACACCTGGCGCGACGACCTGGGACGACTTGAATGCAAACGCGGGCACCGTGCGATCCGCAGGCAGGCCGCCTGCCAGCGCGCCGTCAGGATCGACGGAACGCACCACATGTCCGCGGTGCGGCCCGTTGACGCCCTGGAAGTACCACCAGCCGACGCCGTTCTGGATCTGCACCAGCAGCCCGGCACGTCCGGCCGCCACCGACAGCGGAGCAGCCAGCGCGGCGAGCTGGTGCGACTTCAGCGTCACGATCAACCCGTCCACCTCGGGTGCGTCGCGAAAATCGGTGCAGATGTCGACCGGGCCCTGGTATTCGAGTTGCCCGTGCGCGCTTTCGAGCCGCAGGCCGTTGGTACGCATGGCATCCAGGTGCGCGCCGCGCGCCAGCACCGTGACGCTATGGCCGGCGCCCAGCAGGCGCCCCGCCAGGAAGCCCCCAATCGCACCAGCACCAACGACAAAAAAGCGCATCCTTGTCGGCCCGCCTATTTCGACTTCCAGCGGTCAACCGTGGACGCGTCCCAGAACACGACCGTGCGCTGCGCCCAGTCGGCCACCATGTACAGCGTGACGCCGATCACGCTGAGAATGATCAGAATGGCGAATACGCCGGGTGTATCGAGCTTGAACATGAGCTGTGTCATGAGATAGCCCAGCCCCGCTTCCGCGCCCACAAACTCGGCTGCGATCGCGCCCAGCAGCGCCAGCACGATGGACGTCTTCATGCCGGCAAAGATGTAAGGGGCCGCGCTGGGCAGCCGGACCCACCAGAACTCGGCGAACGTACCGCCCTTGAGTGAACGTATCAGCGCGATACGGTCCGGCTCCACGGCCCGCAGCCCGACTATGACGTTCACCAGCACCGGAAATATTGCCACGATCATGGTGATGATGATCTTGGACTCGATGCCGAATCCGACCCAGATCATCATCAGTGGCGCCAGTGCCACCTTGGGCATGGTTTGAAGGGCCAGCAGATAGGGATAAAACAGGGTTTCGAAAGTACGCGACAAGGCAATCGGAGCTCCCAGCAAAATGCCGAAACTGACGCCGAGCAGGTAGCCAAACACCACCTCCTTGCCCGTGACCATCAGGTGCTTCTGGAAGATGTTGTTCTTGAAGCCGTTGACCAACGCGGCGAAGATGTCGCTGGGCGGCGGAAGCACCATCTGCGACACCTTGAACTGCACCACGTACAGTTCCCAAAAGCCGATCAGGACCAGAAACAGAACCCACGGCCCTACGGCCCGCAGAAGACCGGCACGGTTCATTGGGCCTCCCGGGCGTAGAGATGGGTGCGCACCTCGCGCGAGTAATCCACGAAGCGCTGCGAATCGATGGTGGCCACATCGCGTGGCCGCGGCAGATCCACCGTGATATCGGCGATCACGCGCCCGGGCCGCGCGCTCATGACGACGATGCGATCGGCCAGAAAGACGGCTTCGCTGATGGAATGCGTGACAAACAGCACGGTCTTGGGCCGCAGCATCCAGATGCGCTGCAACTCCACATTCATCAATTCGCGCGTCAACGCGTCCAGCGCACCGAAAGGCTCGTCCATCAACAGCAGTGAGGGATCATGTGCCAGAGCGCGGGCCATGCCCACGCGCTGCTGCATGCCACCGGACAGCTCGCTCGGGTAACGATTCGCGAACTCTTGCAGACCGACGATTTTGAGCAGTTCCATGCCATGCGCGTGCCATCCCGCAGAATTGGGGCGACGCTGCACCTTCATTGGCAGCAGCACGTTCTCGAGGATGGACATCCACGGCAGCAAGGTCGCACTCTGGAACACGAAACCGATGTCATCGCGCGGGGCGGAAACGCTCTCGCCGGCGATATGCGTCTGGCCCGAGCTGGCAGGGACCAGGCCCGCCAGCACTTTGAGCAAGGTGGATTTTCCACAGCCGCTGGGTCCGACGATGACGCAGAACTCGCCATTGCGGACCTTGAGGTTCGCATGGTCGATTGCAATCAGGCTTTCATCGCTGCGCGTCTGGTACACCACCGACAGATCGGAAATGGATATGGCCGGATGCGCCGCTGGTGCGGGCACGGCAGCACCGCCCTGGCCAACGGCTGGCGCGCGCGCCTTTTGAGTCATCGTTGCGGTCCTCTCTGTGTGAGGTTGTCAGTCGACACGGTAACGCGCCAGTTTTTGGGGGTCGATACTGACACCCAGCCCGGGTCCATCGGGCACGGTGAGCATCCCGTCACGTACGACAACCGGTTCGGTCAGGATGTCGGCTTCGGTATTGAGGTGGAACGTCAGCTCGGCCGGGTTGATGGCCGTGGCGCGATGTGCCACCGCAAAGTGCAAGGCCGACACGATGCCCAAAGTGCTGTCACCCTGGCTGCCAATCACGGTCTGTACGCGGCGCGCCGAGCACTGCGCCACGATGTCCCGCGACATGCGGTAGCCGGTCCGCGCGGTCTTGATGCTGACCGCTTGCACGATGCCTTCGTTGATCTCGCGCGTGACCTCCTCCGGATTGCGACAGCTCTCATCACCCATCAGTGGCACCTTGGAGTGACGGGCCGCCATTGCTCGGCCGGGCCGGTCATCACGGTGCACCGGCTCCTCGGCCCACGTGAGGCCGATTTCGTATCCGGCATCGAGCACACGCACGGCGTCCGGGCCCGACAAACCTGAGTTTCCGTCCACATAGAGCAACGCATCGGGCAAGGCGCGTCGAAGCGTGTGCAGCATGGCCACGTCCTGATGTGGATCGATGCCGACCTTGAGCTTGAAGGACGTGATTCCATATCGCTCGCGCACTGCCAGCGCCTCCTGGGCCATCACGTCCGGCTTGTCGTAGCCGCAAATATACGTGGCCCGAACCTGCCTGGCCCAGGCTCCCAGCAGTTGATGGCAGGGTTGGCCCAGCAGTTGGCCGGCCAGGTCGTGCAGCGCGATATCGAGTGCGCCCTTGATGGTGTTGTTGTGTTCGACGCCCGCGAAACCGGCCCAGGCGCGCTCGATCTCCAAAGGATTCAGGCCCACCAACAAGGGACCGAACCATTGCCGCACTGCGGCAACCATGCTCGCCTGCGATTCGCCGTAGAAGAACGGGCGCGAAGGTGCTTCGGCACGGCCGATCAGGCCGTCGTCGGTGTGGATCTCGACCAGCACGTGCTCGGTCACGACCAGACGACCATTCGCAAAACGCACCGGGTGTTTCAACGGCAGGCTGAACGGAATGCAGTCAACGCGCGTGACCTTCATGCATTACCTTGGCGTTGGGCGAGCGCGCAAAACATCTCAGTGGATCCGATGGGCCTGCACGAACGCTTGATCAAGCGTGAGGCCCAGGCCCGGTCGCGCTGGCGCACTGCCCATCCCGCCTTCGATGTTCAAGGTCTCGATGAACAGCTTTGGCCACCAGGGAACGACTTCGAGCGTGAGCGCATTGGGTACGCCGCACATCAGGTGCACACCAATTTCACCGTACACATGCGAAGCCATCGAAATACCATGCAGCTCCGCCATGGCCGCCACTTTGCGCCAGCCGGTGATGCCGCCCACCCGCTGCAAATTGGGCATGAGCACATCGGCCGCATGCTGGCGCAGCAGCCTGGCCGATTCGGCGACGCCGAAATTGGTCTCCCCGGTGGCAATATTCATGGGCGCGGCGCGTCGTACCTCGGCGCAACCGTCAATATCTTGCGCATTGACGGGCTCTTCCAGCCACCACAAGTCGTGCGCCGCAAGCGCATGGGCCATGCGTATCGCCTCTTTGGGTGACCATTGCTGCGTGGCGTCGGCGATGAGCTTGAACGAAGGCCCGACCGCATCGCGCACAGCGCGCACGCGCTCAAGGTCGCGGGCCGGGCTGGCGCCCACCTTGAACTTGTACGCAGGGTAACCTAGCTGAGCAAAACCCACAGCCTCGGCAACCAGTTCGTTCACGTCGAGTTGCAGGGAGCCGTTGCTACCGTAGACAGGAATCGCGTCCCGTGCGCCCCCCAGCAGGTCGGCGACCGAGCGACCGCAGGACTGACCTGCCAAATCCCACAGTGCAATATCAATGGCCGACAAAGCAGCGAGGGTTGCGCCGCTGGCACCGACCAGCGCCAGCGAACGCAGCATCGTCGCCCAATGGCGTTCGATCTTGCGCGCGTCTTCGCCAACCAGCAATGCCGTCAGGCCTTTCGCGCTGGCAAGCACTGGAGCGAGGTCGGCCGCGCCAAACGCGAACGCATAACCATGAGCGGTCAGTCCATCTCCGGCACGAATTTGCACCAGAAGAATGTCGACCGTGTCGATCAGTCGTATGGCCGCGCGAAACGGCGGATTGAGGGGAAACGAGAGAATCGTCAGCTCGAACGACTCGATACGCACCGGCTCACTGCTGCCGGTCGCACGCGCAACACGATCTGCGGGGTCGGGCCGCTTGCGCAAATCCGCAGCGTGCACGCCTCAGCCCTTGTACTCGCGCGCCATCTTGCGTATGGCAGCCACATCGAAACGGTTGATATCGTTGATGAGATCGTTGGTGTAGAGCGAGTTGGCCACAACCGATTTGTCCACGTCGCCGATCTTCTTCAGCATGTCGAGATAGGTCTCGACATCAATCTTGTCCATATAGCCCCACTTGTCGCGCTTCACGGCCATGTTGTCGATGCGCATGTTGTTGATGCGCGCAACGATGGAACGGCGACCGTACGCAATCGCAACAGCGTCGCTGACGCCGGCGGTTTTCTGCTCTGGATGAACCTTGAAATGGATACGCGCAGCAGCGTCCGGATTCTCCAGCGCGAACACGGTTGCCTTGGCATGACCGCGACCCAGTTTCACCAGCGCATCTCGCTTGGACTTCAATACGTCGGTCTTGGCGCACAAGGCTGTCTGGAAGCTGATCTTGTCCGACAGGGGCGATGTCAGGATGCGCAACTTGTAGAGGTCGGGGTTGACGTTTTCTATCGCGGCATACACGCTGTCATACATCGCGAGCCCGTCGACCTGCTTGGTCACCCATAACGCCGCCGCCGCCTGCGCACCATATCCGACGTCGATGAAAGTCACGCCATTGTTAGGGTCGACACCCGCATCTTCCAGCACCGCCTTGACGATCGGTATCGTCGCGGTGGCCTGCCCGATGACACCGAGGCGTTTTCCCTTCAGATCCGCCAGCGTCTTGATCGGGCTGTCGGCTGGTACGGCCGGCATCTGGAAGTTCTGCGTGATCATGTTGTAGAAGGCCTGCATCGGAGCGCCCTTGGACACCGGCACCATGAGCCCGACGGAGGTGCCGGCGTGCACAACGTCGGCCTGCCCGGTCACTATCAATTGCGCGCCCAGGGCTGAGCCGCGCGTGTACTTGAGCTCCACATCCAGGCCTTCGTCGGCCCAGAAACCGAGATCGAACGGGATCGAGGTCTGCGTCGCCGTGCCCGCTTCGGCTGTGGCGGAAGACACCACGACCACGAGCTTCTGCCGGGTCTGGCCGAACGCCGGAACACCAAGCGAGGCGCCAAGCGTCGTGGCAGCGCCAGCCAGGAGAATCTTTCTACGCTGAAAAGATGGGATCATTTTTGCTCCTTATAAACATTGTTTCTGATGTAGAAACCTAGTTTCTATTTTGCTTCCAGTATATCTGCCGACCCAACGAAGTCAACTGCTTGTCTTCGAGTGGATGAAAAACCTGGCGCGTCAGGCCAGCAGCGGCTGGCCCATCACTTGCTGGTAACGCCGCTGGTACTCCGGCCACACCTCCGGGTTCACCAGGCGCGGCGGCCGCTTGCCGCGCAGGATGTCGATCCATTGCAAAGCCGCTCCCTCGGCGCACTGGCGGTAGGCCCGGCGCGTCACACCGGCGATATGGATGGAAGTGACCACGTTGTCGAAACGCAGCAGCGGGTGGTCGAGCGGAGGCGGCTCGTCCTCCCAGACATCCAGACCGGCGCCGGCGATCTTGCCGTCGGTCAACACCCGGGCCAGCGCGGCCTCGTCATGAATCGTGCCGCGCGCCGTGGTGATGAAGAACGCCGATGGTTTCATCTTGCGGAATTCGCCCTCACCCAGCATGCCGCGCGTCTCGTCGGTCAGCGGGCAGTGCACGGTCACGAAGTCCGAACCGGCAAGCAGTTCGTCCAGTTCGACCTTCTGGCCGCCGCGCTCCTCAATCTCCTGGGCGGAAAGATAGGGGTCATAGACGAGCACCTTCATGTGGTAGGCAACCCTGCACAACTCGCCGGTCCGCGTGCCGATATTGCCGAAACCGATGATTCCAACCGTCTGTTCGGTCAGGTCCTGCCCAATGAATTGCAGCCGCTGCCAATTGCGGTCGCGGCGCAATGCGCGGTCTGACTGTACGAGCTGCTTGGAAAGACCCAACATCATGGCAAATGCATGGCTGGCCACCGCCTCCCGCCCGCCGAGTCCTGCCTGGTTGACGATCATGACGCCGGCTTCGTTGCAAGCCGGGAAGTCCATCACGTCGCAGCCGGAACCCTGCGAGGCCATCGCCAGCAATTTGGGAGCGCGGGCTATCAATTCCTTGGAGCCGCGGTAGGGCGGACGCGGCCATTGGTAGCCATGGGCGCCAGCCATCGCCGCCCATACCTTGTCGGGAGAATCGGAAAGCGAGAGGCGAACCAGCTCGATGTCGGGTTCGCGGTTCAGGATTTGCTCCGCGATCGGATCGGCCCAGTGCTCGAAATAGACCAGTCGCTTGCGCGACGATGGAACGTCGGCGTTCATGTCCACAAATGTGACTTTCATGGTGCCAGCTCAGGCAATGCGGAAACGTTCGACCCCGTCGACGTCGAACTCCAACCCCAGCCCGGGGCGATCGAATGGCCGCATTGCTCCGTCGATCAGCTTGGGCGTATCCTTGAACAGCACTTCCCACCACGAAACGTATTCGATAAACAGCGCGCTCGGGGTCGCGGCCAGCAGGTGCACCGAGATTTCCGGGAACACATGGGGCACCACAGGCTTTCCCCAGGCGCTGGCCATCGCGGCAACCTGCATCCAGGACGAGATGCCGCCCACGCGCTGCAGGTCCATCATGGGAATGTCAACGACGTTGCCTTCCAGCAATCGCCGGAATCCGCGCAGGCCGTAGTCGTTCTCACCCGCCGCGATCGGCGTGTCGAGAACAGCCGAAACATGCGCCATGCCATCCAGGTCATCGAACGCCACCGGATCCTCAATGTAGAAAAGGTCGAAGCGCTCCAGCTCGCGTCCGACCTTGATGGCGCGGTCCACCGTCCAGCCCTGCACCACGTCGATCATCAGGGTGCAGTCGGTGCCCACGGCGTCGCGCACGGCTTCCACGCGTTCGATGTCGTGGCGCCAGTCCTTGGCGCCACAGCGCATCTTGATGGCGCGAAATCCGGTGGCCACATAGGCCTTGGCCTCGGCAACGATCACGTCTACGGAGTCGGACAGGAACAGCCCGCCAGCGTAGGCCGGGATGCTGCGCGACTCGCCACCCAGCAGTTGCCAGACCGGCCGGCCAAGCGCCTTTCCGGCGATGTCCCACAAGGCAGTGTCGATGGCCGACATGGCGATAATCACGGCCCCCACCTTGCCCAGAAAGTTGGCCTCTCGCTCCATGCGCGCATAGACCGACGCGCGCGCGAAAGCGTCCATGCCGTTCACGAGCGACACCATGTCCTGCACCAACGTGGCAAGTGCCTGGGCGCGTTTCGCGCCGAAGCACCACAGATAGGCGATGCCTGTAATGCCTTCGTCGGTGTGCAGCTCCACCAGAACGTTGTCGACGTTGACAATGTAGTGAATGGGCGTGCGGATGGGTCGCTCCAGCGGTACGCTGATGATGCGGGTCGATACGTCGGTGATGCGCATGGTCCTGTTCCTTAGCGGCCTTGGAAAGATTGACAGAGCGGATCGTCGGGTTGGATCCTTGCGGGCCGGCCATCGAAGACCGTGCGCCCGCCTTTGAGCACCGCGACGCGATCGACGATGCCGAGCCAGTGGCACGCGTTTCGATCCACGATGCGCATCGATATGCCGAAGCGCTCATGCATCTCCACCACCCGCTTGAAGACCTTGTCCACCAAGACCGATGACAGCCCGGTGGAAGGTTCGTCCAGCATGGTGAGACGCGGCCCGCGCACGGACGCCAGCGCCACCATTTGCTGTTGGCCGCCGTAGAGTTTGCCAGCCGGCTGCACCACCCGGACAGGCGCTGCGGCCAGGCCATCGAACACCACCGAACCGGCGCTGCAGGTGATCAAACCCAGGGCAACACGTATCAGCGTGGTCTTGCCCGCGCCCTTGTGACCTACCAGCGCCATGATTTCCGCCTTGCCAACGTCGAGCGTCGCACCGTACAGCACATTCTTCTGGTGGTAGCCGACCACGAGATCGCGAATGCCCAGCATCGTTTTCGCGCACCCGTGCTGAAGTACAGGTCGCGCAGCTCCGGCCAGCGCTTCACCTCGTTCGTGCTGCCTACGGCTCTGACCCCTCCTGGGGTCAAAAACACGACGCGCTCGCAGCACCTCCGCCCGGTGTCCAGGTTGCGCTTTATCAGAACGATGGTCATGTCCGGGAGCCGCAGCCGGGTGACGGTATCCATCATTTCCAGCCGTGAAGTCGGGTTCCAGGCACGCCTGCTGGAATGCCGTCAAATTTAGTTTCCTATAAAGAAACAATGTTTCCTAATTTGGAAAAAGTATAGCTTTCAAAACTACAATGTCAACAGTTCGCCGCGACTCGCGTGCACTCTCTCCAAGAACGTCGAAGGACAGCCATGACGGACCCAATAGCCAGTGCTTCATCAATCCCCTGCTACAGCGAACTGCTGCAACGCACCGACGCGCCGCCCGGCTCTTCCTGGGGAATCTTCGGCAAAGACGACGAAGTGGGAATGGTCAACTTCATCACGCCCGACTGCGTGAAATACGCCACGCAATTGGTGCGCCGCGGCGTCTGCTTCAACCTCGACAAGTCGCTCGACGCATTCGATCCGCCAGTGGCCCGGCACCGGCACAAGCCGCGCCACCACATGTTTTGCAACAGCCCGGACCACCGCGACGACTACATCGACAACTTCTACCTCCAGGGCACGACGCAGGTGGACAGCCTGCGCCACTTCCGCCACCCGGACTACGGCTTCTACAACGGCGTGCGCGACGAGGACGTCAAGCCCGGCTCGCCCACGATCGGCGTGAACCGCTACGCGGAACGCTGCATCGTCGGGCGCGGGGTCTTGATCGACATCGAACGCTACCTCACCCAGCGTGGCCGCTCACTCGATCACAAGGCCGGCGAAGCATTTCCGGTCAGCCTGCTCGACGAAGTGGCCGCGGCACAGGGCGTCAAGTTCATGCCGGGCGATATATTGCTCATCCGAACCGGCTGGATGGCCTGCTACTTCAACGACATGACGCCCCAGGAGCGAACGCTGGTTCCCACCGCCTTGAAAAGCACCGGCCTGCTGCAGGCGCCGGAAACAGTGGAATGGCTGTGGGACCACCGGATTTCGGTGGGAGCATCGGACAACGCCGGTTTCGAGGCCATTCCGTCCTCCCCGAGTTCGCCATTCGTGTCCAAGCGCGACCGCGCCGCCGGCAGCGACCCCATTCATGCCGGCCTGATGCATCCGACGCTGATTGCGCTGATGGGCCTGTGCCTTGGCGAACTGTGGGACCTCGAGGCCTTGGCAGCCGACTGCGCCGCGACCGGCGTGTACGAATGCATGGTGAGTTGCAAACCACTCAACATGACCGGCGGCGTCGGGTCTCCCGCCAACGCTATCGCCATTGTGTAGGAGCATGCGCGCCGGGACGTCACCGGTGCCATTGCTGCCACGCATCGACGCCGGCTTGCAGGCGCACGACGAGGTCCCCAATGGCGGAACTGCACCCCAGGCTTCTCGGGACACGCAACATCGATGACCTTCGCGAAACCTCGCGAAGGCGGCTTCCAAAGGGTCTGTTCGAGTTCGTGGATCGGGAAGCAGACGACGAAATCACCATGGCAAGGAACAGAGCGGCATTCGGCAAACGATCTCTGTTGCCCCTCGTATTGGTCGACATTTCCGCGCCCCGAATCCACACCCTCATTGGCCACCCTGCCGGTCGGACCGCGACCGGACGCCTTCACTCTCGTTGAAGTCACATGCTGCGGAAATGATGAAGTTCTGCCCGGCTCGGTGACTGGCGCGGGTGCAATTTCCATGCGCGAGGCGCCCACCGAATTCGGCTTACTTCGCCACGATCACGGCGATCTCCACCAGCATTCTCGGATCGGCGCGTGTGCAGGTGTCCACGGCATCCGGACACCGCGGCGCAAAGCGGCAACCCGTTGGCCAGTCGCGTGGGTGGGGCACCGTGCCCTCGATGGTTTCGAGCCGAACCTTGTCGTGATCGATTTCCGGCATCGAGCGCAACAATCCCTCGGTATAGGGATGCCGCGCCCTTTCAAACAATACGCCGACCGGCGACTGCTCGACGATACGGCCGGCATACATCACGGCAACACGGTCGGCGAACTCGGCGACGACTCCAAGGTCGTGCGTGATCAACAGTATGCCCATGCCCGTTTCGGCCTGAAGGCTCTTGAGCAAATCAAGGATCTGCGCCTGCATCGTGACATCCAGCGCCGTCGTGGGCTCGTCGGCAATCAACAGTTTCGGCGCGCAGGCCAGAGCCATCGCAATCATCGCGCGCTGGCGCATGCCACCAGAGAGTTCGTGGGGGTAACTGTCAACGCGTTGCTCGGGATCAGGGATGCCAACCCGCTTCAACAAGGCGATAGCACGTGGTCGTGCATCGCTCCACGATATTCCGCGATGCAAGACCAGCGGCTCGGCAATCTGCCTGCCAATGCGATGCAGCGGGTTCAGCGAAGTCATCGGCTCCTGAAAGATCATGGCCATGCTCGCTCCGCGCAGGCGTTGCAGCTGCTGTGAAGGCAACTGTGACAAGTCCCGATTCTCAAAGCGAACTTCGCCACCTGCAATTCGTGCCACGCCATCAGGCAGCAAACGCATGATCGACAATGCAGTGACGCTCTTGCCCGAGCCGGACTCTCCCACAAGACCGAGAATTTCGCCCGATGCAATGTCAAAAGAAACGCCATCCACGGCGGTGATCGGACCGGCGTCCGCGTCGAACACCGCAGTGAGATCGCGAACACGCAGCAGCGGTTCAGCCATCACCGGGCCAGCATTCCATCGCATTGAAAATCGACCCTGCACGCACCCAAGAACGGAGCAGTTTTCCGCTCAAAGCAGGGCAATTCGAAGTCCGTGGCGCAAACCAGTCGACCACACAATGAGGAAAGTGAGGGTGAGCGTTCAACATGCCACGCGGTTTCGTACGCATACTCCTGCGGCCCTGCACATCAGCCGCATCCCGGCGGGCACCCGTCGCCGCCGGCCGACTCAAGCAGGCCGCGCGCCATTGTGGACAGAAGGAAAAATGGCGTCTTCATGCCATTTCAGTATCGCATGTTGGCCCCGCCACTGCCTTGATTCGTGCAACCGAAAATGCCCAGCAGAGGATTGCCGAGAATCTTGCAAGGCTGAGCGCACTGGCCGGCAGAGTGCCATGTCCTGACAACCACCACCAGTGAATCCGGCGTTCAGAATGGCTCTTTGTGGCTGCGAAGTTCAACTTCCCAGCTCCAGGCCCCTGGCGGTTGCGCCAAGGCGGCCATGTAGGAGTGGGCGATCGCCTGCGGTGTGAATTCACCCGGTCCGCCGCCGGGTTTCGCCACGCCGCCATCGATGACGAAATGCACCACATGAATGCCGGCTGGGCTCAGTTCGCGCGCCAGGCTCTGAGCCAGCCCTCTGAGCGCAAACTTGCCCATGGCGAAGACAGATGATCTTGCAAATCCCTTCACGCCGGCGGTGGCGCCGGTAAAGAAGATGCTGCCGCTGCCGCGCGGCAGCATGCGCCGTGCCGCCTCTTGCGCAGTGGCCAGTGCGCCAATGGCTGTGGTCTGTATTGCAGCGCTCGCAGCCTGAATGTCCAGGCTCAGCAGGTCACCGCGAATACGGGCACTCGGGTTGTAGAGCACAACGTCCGGAGCACCGAGCGCCTGATCCACACTGGCGAACAGCCGGACGATACTTGCTGGCATCGAGGCATCCACTTCAAAAGCGGATGCACCGATCACCTCCGCAAGTGGCTGCAATTTGCCGAGATTCCGGGCGGCTACAGCGACCTTGTAGTCCGCCGCCACCAGCGCCTCCGCGAAGGCGCCACTGATGCCTGGACCGGCACCCACAATCAGGGCAACAGGCTTGTTCATAGTGATCCTCCCTACAGTAGCCGTCACGAAATTCGGAATGTGCGCAACGAGCGCATCCTACTCAACCCAGGCTGCATTGTCGTGGCTGATCGCCGATGACACCTGGTAGAGGCATGTGCCGTGACTCATTTTTGAGTGGTAGAGGGATGCGTTCGTGGACAAGGAAAGTCAATTTCCGTCGATCACCCTTGGTCGGAGTTGGTTTGGGTCGAGCGCGCAACTACTTCAAGCCTGCACCAGCGTGGTGACCTTGCGCCTGGCCCGTTCCTTCAGTGAGCATTCGCGCAATTTGTCGGCCATGGATTCCGCATCAGGCACACCGCAGATTTCGATCAACGGGAAGCCAGCATCGGATGAACGCAGGTGCAGCACACAGTTTCCCGTGATGCGCATGCCCAGCGGTTTGAGCACGTCAAAATGGTCAATGCGAAACAGCTCCACACTTTCCTTGACCTTGGAAAAGAGGCCTTTCTCGATCCGGACCCTCTGGGTGGTGATTTCGTAGGTGGTGGAAAGGCTTTGAATCCAGTAGTAGATGTACGCAATGCCAACCGTCAGGACAACTGCCATCCACTGCCACGCAGAATAGACGACCGTCGGGTGACCTGAGAAGATCGGCTTTTCGACGCCTGCGCCTTTCAGGTCCGCGTAGGCTGCCAAATCGGTATTGCAAAAGCGGCATTTGATCGCAGCCGCCTTGATCGTCTCAGCACATACTGGACATGGTTTAGTGTTTTCGATCATCAATCTTGCGCCTGTAGAAGTAGCCCGGGAAAAGCCCGGCCGGAGTTCATACGTGGCTAAGTTGGGCACACTATACGGGCTATGGTGAGGCTTCTCGCCGAACACATCGATCTCATCGATCACATCCGCCCGCGGTGGTCCTTGCACCGGGGGTACCTGCAATGGCGGTTACTGAGCCCGAGGCTTGGGCACTGATACCCGTCGGCATAAAGACCTAACGTTCCTTGTCGAGCATCGCAGCCATCGCCGATTCGAGCTCCAGCACCGCTCCGCCCATCGCGAAATTGTCTGGCACAAGCTGGCGCCCCGCGACCGCCCTTGCAAGGGCCTGCGCAACTTCACCCGGGATGGTTTCCGGGGCGTCATATCGGAAGGTCACCATCACCTTCACTTGCCCCCAAGAGTGATCTGCCAAGGTAGCAAGCATTTGCAGACCGCATGACCGACAAACGATGCCTGGGCTGGCAGTTCGCGCGCAAGCTGGTCCAGGTCACTTGCGCTGCGCAGGATGCCGAGTTCAAACTCCTTCGTATTGTCCGGGTTCCAGTCGACCGCCATGCCACGCGCATGCGAGGTGGGCCGGCCAAAGGGATTGACCGATGCACCTTCGGGCCACAAAGCACGCTGCATGGCCGCGTTTCCCTCGAACATGACCCGGGCGCATTCCGTCCTCTTACACTCGTGACATAACAACCGGACCGCATGTCGATCTCCGGAAACACCGACTATTCGACGGCAAGCTGTCATGGAGGTTTGATGCGCAGTTATATTGAACGCTTGATGGAGAACGGGTCCGTTCGCGTGGTGGATCGGGAGGTCTCCGGCCGGCACGAGCTTGCTGCCGTGACCCAGGCGTCGCAGAAGGAAAGCGATGCGCCCTTGTTGTTCCGCCGCGTGGCGGGTAGTGATTTTTCGGCGATCACCAATGTCTATGGCAGCCGGCCAAGGCTCATCGACATGATCGGGGCGGTCGACGGTTCGTTCTGCCGTCGATGGGTGGAAATCATGGCCTCAGCACCGATCGCGCCGATCCTGCACGATGAGCCGGCGGGTCTGTTTGAAACCCGGCTCACCGCATTGCCGCAAATCACTTATTTCGAAGGCGATGCGGGGCCCTATCTGACAGCCGGCGTTTACCTGGCCAACGATCCCGACACCGGCGTGCCCAACCTGTCGTTCCATCGCGGCCAGATCATCAGCGACAGTGAGTTGCGCATCCGTCTTGGCAGTTCCCACGACCTGGCAGACTATCAGCGCCGAGCCGAGGAGCGCGGCGAGGCACTCGACTGCGCGATCCTGCTTGGCGCGCCGCCACCGTTCGTGCTCGCCGCCGCTGCGCCGCTGCGCGTTGACGAGAGCGAGGTCGAAGCCGCAGGCAAGATCGCCGGCGCCGCGGTGCCGATGCGGCGCTGTCGCCACATTGCGCTGGACGTTCCGGCGGACACAGAGATCGTGGTTGAGGGCCGCATCCTGCCCCATATCCGGCGCCCGGAGGGTCCGTTCGGGGAATTCATGGGCACTTATGTACCGGTCGGCGACAACCATGTGTTCGAAGTGCTGGCCGTGGTTGCGCGGCCCGGCGCCATGTTCCATGCACTGACCTGTGGGTCGTCGGAGGACTTGCGCCTGCTGGAGTTATCGGTGGCCACGCGCACTTACCAGGCGCTGATGGCGGCCAAGCTGCGCGGCATCATCGACGTCGCCTGCGTGCCGTTTGCCATGAGCACCGTGGTCCAGATGGAGCAGCTTTATGAAGGCCACGCCAGGCAGGTGCTGCTGACAGCGATCGGCGCCAATCACGATTGGAACAAGACGGTTTTTGCGATCGACGAGGATGTGGATCTCAACGATTTCGACGACGTCTGGTGGGCCTTTCTGACCCGCGGGCGGGTCGATCACCGCTCCATGGTGGTGTCCGAGGTGCCCGGCTTTTACCGCGACGTGATGAAGGATCACTGGGGCCGCCTGGCGATCGACGCCACTGTCCCGTTCGGCCGCAAGGCAGAGTTCCTGCGCAAGCGTATTCCGGGCGCTGATAACATCCGGCTCGCGGACTACCTCCAGTGAACGCTGTGCCCCGCCGCCTGATCGTTACGCTGACCGGCGCCTCGGGCGTCACCTATGGCATCCGGGCATTGGAGTTGTTGCGTGAACTCGGCGGTATTGAAAGCCATTTGGTCATCTCGCCGGCGGCTTTGCGCACCATTGCCGAGGAAACCGATGACGATCCGGTGCGTATTCGCGGTCTCGCCAGTGTGGTTCACGACCATCGCGACATCGGTGCGGCTATCGCATCAGGGTCGTTCCGTACGATGGGCATGCTGGTGGCGCCATGTTCGGTGCGCACACTCAGCGGCATCGCACATGCCTCTTCCGACGACCTCATCATCCGCGCCGCCGATGTGTGCCTCAAAGAGCGCCGGCGGGTGGTGCTGCTGTTTCGTGAAACGCCCCTGCATGCGGGGCATATCGCCCTGATGGAGCGCGCAACCCTGAATGGCGCGGTCATCATGCCGCCCGTACCCGCGTTTTATGGACGCCCTCGCACCATCGACGACATGGTGGTGCAAACCATCGGGCGGGCTTTCGACCTGTTCGACATTGACCTGCCGCAAACGGTGCGCTGGCGTGAACCGCCGCAGGTGGCGCCCGGATAGACCCAATGGTTGCAGGCCCTGCCTGCCCCCAGACAGCCGCAGGCAAGTGCCTAGAAAAAAACCTGCAACAGATCGAAGACGCCCCCGGCATTGACCAGGTCGACCCTCTTCTGGCGGATCTTCCAGCTGTCGCCGACGGCAACCAGGTGGTGGGTGAACGCACCGCCGTACAGGCGCTGCGCGTCGCCGACGAATTCGATCATCTGAAAGCGCGACCGATAGATCAACGCGCCGTCACCGGTTTGCCCATCCGGCATGACATTGCCAATCAGGTGGCTGGTGCGCACCGGCAATCCCATCGCGCGCGGATGGCGCAGCCGGCCGACGCGGGCCTGCATCAGTACCAGGTTTTCGTAGTAGAGGGATACCTCGTTGACGGGATCGGTCTGCGCCGGATAGGCCGGCACCCAATACCGCGCATCCTCGGTGAACAGATCGAGCCACGCGTCGTAGGCCCCCGTGTCGAGCAACTCTGCCTCGGCGAACAGGAATTGCGCGACGTCGGTCATTCTGCAGTCATGTAATTGCGCCAGGCAACGAACTGGTTACGGATATAGGCTTCGCTCAGCGATGTGGACGGATCGTTCACCCCCCGGCGGTAGTCGATCCAGTCGAGGCTGTCGCCATCCAGGCCATCCTGCACCCGCGCATAGATCGCGAAGTCGTCGTGCTTGACCAGCGACGAGGGGGCATGGACCGTATTGGCCAGTGTCACCGTGCGCTGCCACAGGCTCTCGGGCGCGCCGACCAGCCGCAGGCTATGGACCTCGATCAGCGTGCTGTCCACACTTTGCGGAATGATCACGCGCATCTGGAGCGATGTCGCCTGCACCGAAGCGGATGGATAGAACATCGTGCTGAGCCGGTTGTCCCCCAGGAGGCGGTCGGTCTCCGCCATCCCATGCAGGGCGACCAGCTGTTCGCGGTAGGCGGTGAACTCGCCCGTGGCGGCTGGGTTGGAACGGAATGCCGCCATCTCGGTGTGACCGTAGGGGAACAGGCTGACCGGCAGCCTGCCCATGGCCTGATAACTCTGCCCGTTGGCCACGATGACGTCAAGCGCAAACGCGGTCGAGCCCGATGGCGGTGGCATGACCCGGCTGCCGGCGCGCGCTGGCTCGATGCTGGGCTGGTGAACGATCATCGGGTGCAGCCCGTCATGCATGTTCTCCAAATAGATCTTCCAGTTGCTGGCCTGCCTCACCCGGAACACGCCGCCCTCGAAGGAGACCCGCCCGGCAGGCGCACGGGCAATGATGTTGTCGATGGCCCCGGTGGTCGGTCCCAGGAAGCTGGACAGGTCCGGGCCACTGGCCGCAAGGCTCGCGAAAATGAAGCCACGGTAGACGCCCACCCGTGCCACCGGTTGCATCCCCAGGGACGGATCACTTTGAGAAAAATCGGTGCCGTCATAACCTTCCCGGCACGGGATTGATTGCAGGGCGCCGTCGGTACGGAAGGTCCAGGCGTGGTAAGGGCAGCGAAAGCGCGAGGCCTGGCCGCTTTGCTCGGCGACTACCAGCGTCCCCCGATGGCCGCAGCGGTTGTGCAGCACCCCAATGTCGCCATTGTCCTGGCGCACAACGATCAACGGACGACCGGCGATTTGTGCCCGAAGAAACGACCCGCTGGCAGGAACCTGGCTCTCATGCCCCACATAACACCAGGCCCGCGCAAAAATCCGTTCGCGCTCAAGCGCAAAGATGGCTGGATCGGTATAGACGCGCCGGTGAACCCGATGGGGTTCAACCAGAGCACCAATCTCGGCCGGGGCAATCACTTGTCGGATTTGACGCGTTGCAGCACTGCAGGCGGTATCGTCAGCCCGTCGGCTGCTGCCGTCGCGGTATTCAGGTAGAGGTCAAAGGTCCTGTAGGGCACTGGTACCAATGTGGCGGGATCGCGGCCCAACAAAACCGGGACCGCCGCCTGGGTCGCCCATGCAAGGCCCAACTTGTATTGGTCCACGCCAAAGGCGGCCAGCGCACCGCGCGCTACGCTGGAGGTATCCAGCGAAAACAGCGGGATGCGGTTGTCGCGGGTGACCTTGACCACCGCGTCAAATGCCGAGGCGAGCGTGTTGTCTTGCGGGGTGAACAGCGCATCCACCCGGCCGACCAGTGATTCGACCGCGTTCTTGACCTCGGCGCTGCCCGTGATCTGAACTTCGATCCAGCGCAGCCCGCGTTTTTCAGCTTCCGCCTTGGCGACGGCATTGGCCGCGACCGAGTTGCTTTCGCCGCCGTTGAAGATGGTGCCTATGTTTTTCGCCTTGGGCAGCACTTCCACCACCAGGTCGAGCAGTTCCCTGACAGGCTGGGCGCCATAGAGCCCGGTGATGTTGTTGCCGGTGGGCTTGTCCAGGGATGCCAACACGCCGACCTCGACCGGGTTGGTCACACAACCGAACACCACCGGGATCGGGCCTCCGCGTGCGACACGGATGGTGGCCTGCACGTTGGGCGTGGTGCAGGGCGCCAAAAGGTCAACCCCATCGGCGATGAACTTGGTGGCGATATTGCGCGCGTTGTTGACGTCGCCCTGGGCGTTCTGGTACTGGAAAACAAGGTTCTTGCCCTCCACAAAACCGGCAGCCTTCAGCCCGTCGAGAAAGCCCTGGCGCGTCGCATTGAGCGCCGGGTGATCCACGATTTGTGAAAAACCGATGCGATAGGTCTTGCCCGGGGTCGGCGCGGTCGTCTGCGCGTGCGCCGCCAGACTGGTCGCCACCAGGATCACCGCGCCGTTGAACAAATTTCGCAAATTACCCATGTCGTCCCCTTGGTTTGATTGCCGAAAATCTGCCTGAAATATGATTGTGCCTGACTACCCGGCCAGCAGCACGCGGTCATCGGTCAGCGCCTGGCCGCTGGCGATGTGGAAACGTTCCACCAGTTCCGGCACGGTCAACGCGGTTTTTTCCACACCCGCAGCCTGAAAAATAACGCGCCCTGCGTGCAGCATGATGAGCCGGTCACCCCGGGCAATCGCCTCGCCCATGTCGTGGGTCACCATGATTGCCGCCAGTTTTCCGGCCTTGATCAGTCGGGTTGTCGCGGCCATGACCACTCCGGACGTGCGCGGATCGAGATTGGCAAGATGTTCGTCGAGCAGCAGCAGACGTGGATTGGCGCAGGTGGCCATGAGTAGAGACAGTGCTTGCCGTTGCCCGCCCGATAGCGTGCCGACACGCGTGTCCAGGCGGTTTTCCAGGCCCAGACCGATATTGGACAGTTGGGCGCGAAACCCGGCCGCCAACACGGGCGTTACGGCCGTGCGCAGCCTGCGCGGCTGACCGCGACGGGCAGCCAGCGCCAGGTTTTCGGCGATCGTCATCGAAGCGCAGGTGCCTTCGTGCGGATCCTGCGCAATGCGGCCAATCAGCGCACCGCGCCGATGCACCGGCCAACGCGTGATGTCGGCGCCGTCAAGTATGACGGCACCCGAATCGACGTCCACCAGCCCGCAAATCGCCTTGAGCAACGTGGACTTGCCTGCGCCGTTGGAACCGATGACGGTGACGAACTCGCCTTCGCCCAACGTCAGGTTCACACCATCCAGCGCGCGCACCTCGGTGTCGCCCGACGCGAAGCGCCGCATGACATCGCGCAAGACCAGCATCACGTGACCCGTTTGCGCCAGCGCGGCAGCGAGATGCTCACCAGCAGCAACACTGCGGTGACCAACTTCAGATCCGTGGGTTCCATGCCAACGCGCAGCGCCATCACGACCAGGAAGGTATAGATCAACACGCCAACCATGGTCGCCATGATCCAGCGTCCAATCGAGCCATCGCCGAAGATGGCCTCGCCGATCATCACTGCGGCCGCGCCGGTGACGAGTATTCCCGTGCCCATGCCGATGTCGGCAAACCCATGGTTCTGCGCCACCAGCGCGCCGGACAGTGCGATGGCGCCGTTCGACACGGCCAACCCAACCATCTTGGTCCACGCGGTATCCACCCCCAGGGAGCGGATCATGGTTTCATTTTCTCCGGTGGCGCGGACCGCCAGCCCGAGATCGGTGTGCATGAAGCGGCTGAGCAAAAATGCCAGCCCTGCGAGGATGAGGATGGTCAGCAGGATGGTGCTGACCGCCGGGCGTGTGATCCAGCCCCACGATGCAAGCACACCCTGGAAATCATCGAACACCGAGCGGCTGTTCAGCAGCGACACGTTGGCCCGCCCCATGACCCGCAGATTGACCGAGTAGAGCGCCGTCATCACCACGATGCCCGCAACGATGTTGTTGATGCGCAGTCTTGTATGCACCAGCGCAGTGACGATGCCGGCCAGCGCACCAGCGAAGCTTGCCGCGATGGTCGCCAGCACGGGGTGGACGTTGTGCACCAGCAGGGTTGCAACCATGGCGCCACCCAACGGGTAGCTGCCCTCGGCGGTCAGATCGGGAAAACGGAAGAAGCGGAAGGTGATCAACACACCCAAAGCGAGGAAGCTGAACAGAAATCCTTGCTCGAACGTGCTCACCAAGATCGCCTGCAATTGCGCCAAAACCGGACCTCAAATTTCGTGAAACATGAGTCTACATGCAATGTTCCGACGAACACTGTTGACCGCCGTAGCCGTTTTTTTACAGCAGCAGGACAGCCTGTTGGCGCCGACGGACATTTGACCCGGGTTGCAGGTATTCGCTGACCCAGCCACATCGCCCGCAGCTTCAGGGCGCCAAGCGGCATTTGCAGGTTCCGACCAAGTCAATCGAAGCCGGCGCCCGGTAGCGTCCGGCTCATTGATTGCTGAAACGTCGCAAAGCCAATGCTGATGCGGGTTCCGAGAGATTCATGGGTGTTCACGATTTGAATTTCAATTTGCAGTTTTGCAATGCTTTTGGGGCTTTACCACCCTGGAGTGCCGCATGACCGCTGGCAAGACGCCTCGACTGAGCCGATCTGTTTCGGGTGATGGTGGGGGACGCCGCCATTGGCCCCCTCAAATTCACATATGACCAGCAGCTTCCGACCTTCTCAATTCCTATCGATCACACATGCCAGACGTGGATGCATGCGAGAGCCAGCAAGATGGATGGCGGTCACCTCCGAGGCCTCGACGCGCGCTGCGGCGGCTTGATGGATCGGTGCTGAAGTTGCGCTTATTTCAGACGCTGCGCCAGCAAGCCGGCTTGCTCGGCGAACTTGGCCGGGCTCTTGCGTTTCAGTTGGGCCAGGTTCTCCAGCTTCCAGCGAATGCCCGGCAGATGTTCGACATGCGCGACGCCCGGCAACGGCCACGCGGGCTGGGCGTTGACGAGTGACAGCAGAAAGCTGCGCTCATCGGCATCGAGGCTGCTTTGCAGTTCCTGAACCATGCGCTCGCGCGCGCTGAGCAGTGCGTCCAGCTCCACGGGTTCGGTGGTCATGCCCCTGAAGTTACGTTCGTACTCCTGGTCGATATCGCGCATGGCCGGGAACAAGACTTCATGGACTGGTCGGTTGTGACTGGCAAGGTACACCACGAAGGCGCGTCGGATCCCTGGGGTAATGCCTTCATGCGCAAACAATTGCAGCACGTCGAACAGGTCACGGGGATGCTGGCGGTCCATGGCTGCGACGAGCTTGCCGCCATACACATCCTCCAGCGACGCCACCGGGATCTCCAACTCAGCCAGCAAGGTGTCGCGGGCCACAGGCGTCAAGGCCGCAGTGCGCACGGGCAGGACGGTGCCACGCATCACAAAATTCACCTCGACCTTGACCTCGATCTTCCCGCGTCGCACCAGCAACTTGGTTTCACCGGTATCGGCTGATGCCGGCGCGTGCGTCTGAAAACCACGGGCGTTCAATTGCTCGGCAGATTGCCGGATAGCTTGATTGATGCGGTCGAGTGCTGCGTCGCGCGGCAGGCGGTGGTCGGTGAAGACTAGATCCAGGTCGACCGACAGCCTTGGCATGTCTCGGATGAACAGATTGATCGCGGTGCCGCCCTTGAGCGCGAACGTGCCGTCAACAAAGACGAAGGGCGCGATCTGGAGCAGCAGGCGGGCGGTGTCGAGATAGGTCTGGTTCATGGCTTGAGCACCAGCAGCCCATCGGCTGAACGGGACACCCAGGCCCTTGCGCTGCCGGTGGGCAATTGCGCATGGTCCAGCTTCGCCGCCCACGGCAGGGAGAGCTCGCGCCCGAGCTGCAGGCACAGTCGCACGGTCTTGACGCTGGTGCAACGTTGCAGCAGTTCGCGCAGCATGTCGGCACGCAAGCTGTACGCACTTTCTGCCAGTTCACGGGCTTCTTGCAGAGGCTGTCGTACGCCGACTTCGCTGAGCATTTCCAACAACCCTCGTTCGGGTACCGAAACCTGCGCCGCGCCGCTGCGCTTTTCAAAAGGGCCGACATTCAACGGGGCGCCCGGTGGTTCGTCGAACAGGCGCTTGCGGTGGTACTCGGCCGGGAAGCGCGTGGTGAACCAATCGGGCAGCCTGGTGGCAGTCCAGCCGTAAAGCTGCAGGACCGGCTGCTGCGACACGTAGTGCCGGACCCCATACCAGTCGAGCGCCGATTTGGCGCCGACATGCAACCCATCGACGGCACGCTCCAGCAGGTGCAGGCATGGGTGCAGTTGCAGCACATCGTTCGGGCGGCAGTACACGCCGCGCGCAAGGCGAGTGAGCCAGCCGGCGCGCGCATAGTGGACGGCCAAGTCGGCGGAGATACCACGGGCGACCAAGTCCGCTGATATCAGCGGCGTTCCTGGCGCCCAGTGGGCGTAAAGGTTGTTTAGTTTTATTCGCTCTGTCGTAGCCATGCTACGATTGTTAGCACCAATTCAATGCAATGGCAACATTGGTTTGAACAATTTAATCGTAGCTGGGCTACGACAATTCTGATCAATTCAAGTTTCTGAAGAGGCCAGTGGCGAGATTGCGGGCGGTTGGCGAACGGACAACTTGGAGAAACTCTGTCTGCGGCCCCATGTGTCGTAGCGCCGATACGATGGTTGTCACTGCTTGCGCAACGTGCCCGGTATCGACTCCGAGTCACAATTGCGCCGCCGGTTGAGACTTTGCTGCAGCTACCTGGGGCTCCAATTTTTGATGCCCTTGCATGGACCAGCTATAAATGTGTGTGCAAGACTTTCCCTTGCGGCCGGGGGAACCCTGCCTTGAGGGGTTTGAGAACGCCTGAAATTTAGAGCAGACATGACTGACGTCATCTATCTACACCACCAAATCCCGGCGCCTGGGCAGCTTGTCCAGGCACGCAACCGTCGGTTCGTGGTCAGCGAGGTTCGGGCGGGCAACACTCCTGCCGGCGCGCGTCAATCTGCTCATCGCCGAAGACGTTGGCCTGGGCAAGACCATCGAAAGCGGCCGGGTCATCCAGGAGATGATGTTGCGGCATCGCATCCGCTCGGTGCTCATCGTCTGCCCATCGGGCCTGCAGATTCAGTGGCGCGAGCAGATGTGCGACAAGTTCGGTCTGGACTTTCGCATCATCGACAGCGACGCGATGAAACACCTGCGGCGCAGCCGAGGGCTGCACGTGAATCCGTCACCCGGCGATGTGGCCAACATCCTTCGCGGTGCCGCGCATGCAATGGCAGCTGAGCGACGGAGACAGCAGGTCGAACTGGTGTGGTCGGGCCCGACAACGCTTTCCTCGACGCTTCGCAGCACCGGATCCGCCTTGCTGGATCTGATTCGAGGGGCACGTCAATCTGTCTGCCTGGTCACATTTGCCGCCTACAAGGTGCCGGATGTGGTTGAAATTATCGGAGTGGTGAAGGGTCCGAAAACATGATGGCCAAGTCGTCCTTGCATATGCGTCCGGCTAACCCATCGTGCTTGAGGCACGCTGGCTGACCCGCATGGTGTTCGTCAACGGCATTTCTGCTTCTCATCCGCCTCGCTGTCAGATCGGTCCCGGAAACCCGCTCGTTGTCGCTGGTGTGTCAATGTCAGATAAGTGTTTCTGTCCGCCCCGAACGCCGAAGCGCACCAGGAACTACATGGGACACGGGACACCACTCCCGTTGGCTCGAATCGGACATCAGCGACTGGATCACCGCGCGGGCAAAGCTCGCTCGCGATGGGAACGTTCCCGCATCCCGCTGAGGATTGACGATGCAGTCCCGTCGACTGGCCTTTGCGCAACTGACTTGGCGCGAGTCCTTGCGCGCCAACGCAAGATCTACCGCTCTCCCTTCCCGGCGTGGACAGGCACCAGCGTGGCTCGTTCATTGCTCACCGCGCTGTCAGGGGGGCTCACTATCACTCCGCTTCGAACCCTGATCGGCTGTTGAAAAGCCTGGGCTGCGGTAGGCCCAGAAGCGCGGCAGCACGAACCCGGTCGCAACAACGCCCAGCAGACAGACCAGGCCGCCGAGCCAGATCGCGGCCGACACGCCCCAGGCATCGGCCATGAAACCGGCGCGCGCGTTGCCCACCAGCGGACCGGTCAAATAGCTGATCATCTCGATTCCGGCCAGACGCCCGCGCATTGTGTTGGGGATCGTTTCGTTCCAGATCGTGCCGCGGAACACCCCGCTGACCATGTCGGCTGCGCCTGCCACTGCAAGGCAGAGCAGCCCCAGCGCGAGGCTGGGTGCAAAGCCGAGCGCCACGATGCCAAGCGACCATACTGCCGCAGCGATGACAACCGCGCGGCCGTGGCGGCTGACTTTTTTCGTCCAGCCGCTGAAGAGCCCGATCACCAGCGCACCGACCGACATTGCCGACAGCAGCCAACCCACCGACTCGGTACGACCGTCAGCCGCTGCCATGGCCGGGAACAGCGCGACTGGAAAGGCGAAGGCCATTGCCACGATGTCGACAACGTACGTACCCATCAGCACCGGCCTGGTCCAGGCGAAGCGCAGCCCCTCTGCCAGGTCTGCCAGCAGGTGCGCTCGCTCGCTCGCAGCGGGCACACGACCGATGCGCTCGCGCGGAATTCGGGCGATGAAATACAGCGCCGCGAGAAAGGTCGCGAAATCAAACAGATAGGCGCCCACGGCGCCCCAGCGCGCCAGCAGCAGCCCGGCCAACGCGGGGCCGGCCACCATGCCGATCGTTCCGCGTACGGAAGACAGCGCCGCGACCGCCGCGAACTCCTCGGGCCGCGCGAGTTTCTGGGTCAATGCCTCGAGCGCCGGGCGATGGAAGC